>NZ_JBARMD010000738.1:0-3572 GCF_049802275.1 Occallatibacter sp.
ACTCGATACGCTTTCCTGATGCGCGAAGTATCTTTGATTGCAAATTCGGCAACTACATTGCGAGAGGCCTTGCAACGATCCGTCGATTTGATCTGCGAGACAATGGGATTTCCTATCGGCCATGCACTCCTCATCGCTGATGAAGAGCCGGGATTAGCAAAGCCCGCGAACATCGTGTACATGAAGAATTTTGAACGCTTCAAGACACTCGATGAACGCCTGCGGCCTTTAACATGGCCCGCAGTCCAGGATCTGCCGCGAGAAGTGCTGCAATTGGGAGAGCCTTTAATTCTCGATATCACGGAGGAGTCGGTGACGTCCTCAGAAGAGCGGCGGTTGGCAGCGGCTTTTGAGGCCGGTCTGCGGGGTGGCGTGCAACTGCCGATCGTAGTGGATGAAAAAGTAGAAGCGATCCTCGAATTCGGTTGCGAAGAATCCGTTGCCGGGGACACTGAACTATTCGACGCGCTGGTCGTCGCCACCGAACGACTGGCGCGCTTCTTTGAACGGCGGCGGGCGCAGATCAGGTTTCTGAAACAGAAGGAGGAGTTGCAGGCATCGGCCGAACTGCTCTTGACCGTCGCTGGACGCCTGGTGGATTCCCAGGAGGAAGAACGTCGCAGAATCGCGCGTGAGATTCACGATGACTTCACGCAGCGCCTGGCCATGGTTTCCCTCAAAATTGGTAATCTTGCCGGTCGCGATCGAACCTCATCCCCCGGTGAGATCGACGCAGGATTGGAAGACATCAGGAAGGCCACGGCTGCCGTCGCTAACGACCTCCGGGACCTCTCGCGCCAGTTACATCCCGCTATGTTGGAATTATTAGGGCTCGTGGCGGCAGTTCGGATTCAATGCGAGGAATTCCAGCGTTCCAGCGGTATCGAAACTCTCTGCGAAGTGTCAATTACTGATCAGGATGCTACGCCCCAGGCCGCAACATGCCTGTACCGTGTATTGCAGGAGAGCCTCATGAATGTTTCCAGGCACTCCGGGAGCGCCAGCGCACAAGTGACTCTCGAGCGCAATGAGGATCGGCTTCAGTTGACGATTCGAGATCAGGGCCGAGGTATCGAACCCCAGGCGGAGGGCCGTAGAGGCATAGGCCTGGCCAGCGTAGAAGAACGAGTGCGGCTCTTAAATGGAAGGCTGACTATGAAGAGCGAACCGGGAAGAGGCACGGAGCTCTTCGTGACTCTCCCGTCAGCACAGAGTATTTCTCAAGGGCCCTTGAAAGGCTCCAGTCTCAGCTAATTGGCCGGTTGGTCGAGTTCGCCACCGACGACGGTTCCTTCCAAGGCATCCAACTCAGCTTGTATCTGGGCAAAAACTCCCTCAAGTCGCGAATGAGTGTCGTCAAGGGTGCCACCTTGGGCCAGTTGGCGTACGACAACCTCCCTTAACCACCTCAATTCGACCAGTCTTTGCAGCCGCAAATCCACACTGTTCGATTGTTCGGTCATGACAATAGCCATAGCTGCGTAGTTTTTGCCCCTTCCAGAGTTAGTGGACGATCGCTGGCTGCTGTTCGCCGGCCTCTCAGGGGGATACGACATTCAACGATGTGCAGTCGGACAGACATCACGCTGCCTTAAACATATTTGGCTCGCGATCTTGGTGATACTGGGAAAAGTACTCGCTCGAGCACAGTAGAACTACGGCCCTTCAACGCGTAGTTTTCCGAATATCCCAACCGCAGCGGCGAAGTTATCGTTCAAACATCCGAGGAAGATACCGAATTTCCCGGACGGCGCTAGGCAAAGTCAGGCGCATGAACGATGCCATGCGGACATCCGAATCCTCCCAGGCCCTCCCCCGAGAACCAGGGTGTCCGGATGAGCTAAGGCTCACTTGTCGAACGCCACGCAGTTGCGCTGCGCTGGTCAGCCTAGATCGATTCACGATTTTTCGCATTAACGGAATAGACCCCGCAAGCAGTCAGAAATGGAGAAATACTCAATGAAGCGAAGCATTGGAACTGCAATCGGCCTGTTGATACTTAGCACTGGCTTCTCAAGCCAAATGCCTGCGCAACAGCCGAGTCCAGAGAAAACTGATCTTATCGACTCCACAGCGATAGATGCCCTGAATCAGATGGGAACCTACCTTCGCGGTCTCAAGGATTTTCAGGTGACAGCAGCAGTCACATCTGAGGATGTCCTTTCCGACGGCGAAAAGCTGACCTACTCCCATACCACCACCGTTCTCGCTTCCTCTCCGAACAAGCTTCGGATAGAGACCCAGGGCGACCAGAAGTCACGGCTCATTCTCTATGACGGGAAGAAGTTCACATTCTTCGCCCGCCGCGCGGGATACTACGCGACCGTCGACGCCCCGCCTAGCATTGGTGAATTGATTGATGTCGCGAGTGATAAATATGGCATTGAACTCCCACTCCTCGATCTTTTCCTCTGGGGCGGCCCGCGTGCCTCTACCAACGAGATCACGGAAGCTAGCGATTTCGGACCTGCCGATGTCGGCGGCATCACTTGCGAGCACTATGCATTCCGGCAACCTGGGCTGGATTGGCAGGTTTGGATCCAGTTGGGTGATCACCCCTTGCCTAAGAAGATGGTCCTGACTACGACCACCGACGACGCTCGCCCTCAGCATACCTCAGTGCTCACGTGGAACCTGGCTCCGTCGTACAACGACGCAGCCTTCGTCTTCGATCCACCCTCAGACGCTCAGAAGATCGTCTTTGCCAAGGAAAAAGCACCAGCAACTGCAGGGAGCAACTAGGAGCATCCAATGAAAAGCATTCGCCCGATCATCTCAATAGCCCTCTCGCTCTTACTGACCGTTCCTTCGTTCGCCGGAACGCGCGGTGGTGGTAACGCCAACAACGGATCAGTACGCTCAAGTTCGCGCAGCAACGTCAACCAGCCGAGTGCCAACCGCAGCAGCAACAGCAGCAACAACCGGAACACGAACGTGAACAACAATACAAACGTGAACCGGAACACAAACGTGAACAAGAACACGAACGTCAACGTTAACCGCGACGTCAACGTAAACACCCACTCCAGCTATAATTCCGGCTACTACGGCGGAGGTTGCTGCTATCACAGCGGGATTGGCACGGCGGCGGCAGTTGCTGCGACGGCGGTGGTTACAGCCGCGGTCGTGGGTTCAATGGTGAACACTCTTCCTCCGAATTGCACAACCATCATGGCCAACGGTGTGACCTATCAGCAATGCGGCAGCACCTACTACCAGCCGCAATTCTCCGGTGGAAGCACGACCTATGTTGTGGTCAACCACCCGTATTAGTCGGGGACGCGCTTATGCAGGCTCAGGCAGTTGCCTGGGCGGCACCGAACCAGCATTTGCCTCGAATAACAGCTGCAGATTGCGGCCAATTCACGGGCTGAAGCTATCCAATCAGGCGTAGAGTTGCCGCAATCAGAAAGGGCGCGACATCATGATGAACTTCACAAACTTTAAGAGCTTAGCTGTTAGTGGTTTCCTATCGGTTGCCGTCCTAGCTTTGGCTACTCCAGCATTGCTCAAAGCCGATGACACAAAAGAGCAGGACAGAGTGACTGAATCAGGGAACGTAATAAAAGATC
>NZ_JBARMD010000739.1:0-15830 GCF_049802275.1 Occallatibacter sp.
GAAGCGGTGCGGAAGTACAAATTCAAGCCGGCGATGAAGGGCGGAACGCCTGTACCGGTGATGATGAGCATCGAGGTTAACTTCAGGCTGTACTGAGACAGGGTTCAGGGTTCAGAGATCAGGGACCAGAAAACGAGGGCGAGGCGCGATTGGCGCTTCGCTCTTTTGTTTTAGGGCTGTGGGCGGGTCCTGCATTGAAACGTCTACTGCGGCGTTAATCGATTTACTCAGGATGGGATCGCTCGGCGCGTGATAGTCTTCGGTGTTCTCGTCGAGGAGGAAATTGGGATGCGTCTAGCGGGCAGCAGGGGTGTGTTTTGGGTTCTGGGGCTGGTATTAATGTCGGGTCTGACGACGGTAGCGCGGGCACAGACTGACTATCCTTTCCGAAACACTTCGCTTTCGGACAGCGCGCGGATTCAGGATCTCTTGGGCCGTTTGACGCTGGACGAGAAGGTATCGCTCATGAGCGATCACCCCAAGTTTCCGCGGCTGGGGATTGTGTTCTCCGGCCAGGTGGAAGGACTGCATGGGCTGGCACTGGGCGGCCCGGGCGGATGGGGTGGACGGGGACGTCAGCCGGTGCCGACGACCACATTTCCGCAGGAGAAGGGACTGGGAGCAACCTGGGATCCGGACCTGCTGAAGAAGATTGCATCGCTCGAAGGATACGAAGCGCGGTACTACTATCAGAATCCGGTTTTCGATCGCGGCGGTGTAGTGGTGCGGGCGCCGAATGCCGATCTGAGCCGCGATCCGCGATGGGGACGGACGGAAGAGTCTCTTGGCGAGGACCCGTATCTGGTGGGTACGCTGACAGTGGCGTTTGTGCAGGGATTGCAGGGGCCGGATCCGAAACACTGGCAGGCTTCTTCGTTGATGAAGCATTTTCTGGCGAATGAGAATGAAGACGGACGCACGCACACGTCTTCGGATTTCGATGAGCGGCTGTTTCGCGAGTACTACTCGGTGCCCTTTCGGATGGGATTTGAGGAAGGTGGATCGCGCGCGGTGATGGCGTCGTACAACGCGTGGAACGGAATCCCGATGACGGTTAATCCGGTGCTGAAGAACGTGATGATCAAGGAGTGGGGCAATGACGGCTTGATCTGCACGGACGGCGGAGCGCTGGGACTGCTGATCACTGCGCACAAGGCGTTCCCGGATAAGGAGCATGGCTCAGCGGCGGCGGTGAAGGCGGGGATCAATCATTTTCTCGACACCTACAAGCCTGATCTGACCAAGGCATTGAAGGACGGTCTGCTGACGGAAGCGGACATGGATGCCGCGCTGAAGAATCTTTTAACCGTGTATCTGAAGCTTGGGGAGATGGACCCTCCGGGTGTTGATCCTTACGCGAAAATCGGGGTAGAGACGGGCGGCGAGATTCCACCGTGGGAGCGCGATTCAAGCAAGGCGCTGGCGAGGCAGGCAACGGATGAGTCAATCGTGCTTCTGAAGAATGAGGGGAACACGCTGCCGCTCGACAAGACGAAGTTGAAGACGATTGCAGTGATTGGTCCCTGGATCGACCAGGTGCTGCAGGACTGGTACAGCGGAACGTGGCCGTATTCGGTGACGATTCTCGACGGCATACGCCAGGCCGCGGGCGCGAACGTGAAATTGCTGTTCGCGGACGGATCTAATCTGGAAGAGGCGGCTTCGCTGGCGAAGAAGGCCGACGTGGCAATCGTCGTCGTCGGCAATCATCCGGTGTGCAACGCAGGGTGGGATCAGTGCCCGGTGCCATCGAACGGAAAAGAGGATGTGGATCGCAAGACCATTGTGCTGGAGCAAGAAGAACTGGTGAAGAAGGTATTTGCAGCGAATCCGAAAACGATCGAGGTGTTGCGGTCGAGTTTTCCGTATGCCATTGTCTGGAGCCAGCAGAATGTTCCCGCGATTGTGCATATGACGCATAACAGCCAGGAAGAGGGCCACGGACTGGCCGATGTTTTGTTTGGCGATTACTCGCCTGCGGGCCGTCTGACGCAGACATGGCCAACGGGGGACGCGCAGTTACTGCCGATTCTGGACTATAACCTGCTGGATGGACGGACGTACTTGTACAGCAAAGAAAAGCCGCTGTATCCATTTGGATACGGGCTGAGCTACACGACGTTTGACTACAAGGGAGTGAGTCCGAGTTCGTCGCACATGGATGCGGACGGCAGCGTGCAGGTTCATGTGAAGGTGAAGAACACGGGAAAGCGTGCAAGCGACGAAGTTGTGCAGATGTATGTGCAGCATGAAGGCTCCGCGGTCACGCGTCCGCAACTGGAACTCAAGGGATTCAAGCGCGTGCGGCTTGAGGCGGGGGCTGAAAAAGATGTAACGATGGAGTTGAAGGCGCGCGACCTGGCGTACTGGGATGCTCCGGGACACGTTTGGCGCGTCGAGAGAGAGAAAGTCCGCGTGCTCGCGGGCGGATCGAGTGACAAGCTGCCGGTCCAGACGACGGTGGATGTGACCGGGACAAAGGATTACAAGCCTTAGAACTAGCGACCACGGGCGAAGATGGATTTCAGTTCTTCGGGCGGGACAACCTCCAGTTGCGCGAAGGTGCAAGTGGCTGGCTTGCGATCTTTGCGCCAGCGGCGAAAGTGTGCCATGTGACGGAATCGGCCGCTCTGCATGTGCTCGTAAGAGACCTCGACGACGAGCTCGGGGCGCAGCGGTTCCCAGGAGAGATCTTTGCCGTGGCTCCAGCGGCTCTTGCCGCCGGGCATGCGATGTTCGGCGGCGCGTTGAAGTTCATCAGGATTCTCCCAGTCCTTCCAGGGATGACCACGCAGAGCGTTCTTGCGATAAGGCGTGAGAAAGTCGAGGAGTTCGTGACGTGTTTCGGCGGAGAAGCTGGAGCATACGCCAACGTGCTGCAGTGCTTTTGACTCATCGTAAAGGCCGAGCAGAAGCGATCCGACCTGCTTTCCTTCAGCCTGTTTATACCAACGAAAGCCCGCAACAACGCAGTCGCAATCACGCTCGTGCTTGATTTTAAGCATGACGCGCTTGTCGGGTTGATATGGGAGGTCAACGGGCTTGGCGACGACTCCATCGAGACCGGCCCCTTCAAATCGACTGAACCAGTCGATTGCGGTTTTGCGATCTTCGGTAGCAGGGGTGATGTGGATCGGAGGCTTGGTGGACTTCAACAGCAATTCCAACTCGGCTCGGCGTTTGCGAAAGGGAAGACCTCGAAGGTCGCGAACGCCTTTGCAGAGCAGGTCGAAAAAGATGCAGGAAGCCGGAGTTTGAGAAGCCAGGAGTTTTACGCGCGAGGCCGCCGGATGGATGCGAAGCTGCAATGCGTCGAAGTCGAGGCGGCCATCGTTCGCAATGACGAGTTCGCCGTCGAGAACGCATTTCGAAGGGAGTTGTTGGCGAAGGGGATCGATCATTTCGGGAAAGTATCGGTTGAGCGGCTTTTTATCGCGACTCTGAATGAGCACCTCATTGCCGTCACGAAATACCAGGACGCGGAAGCCGTCCCACTTGGGTTCGTAGATCCATTTACCTTCCCTGGGCACTTCTTCCACGCGCTTGGCAAGCATGGGCAGGATAGGCGGATTAACGACGAGATTCATTTTTGAGGATCACCATTAAGGCCACGCTCGGTGAGGGAACGCCGTTACTGAGTGGATGCGGGACGCGACAAATGATGTTGTCCTTCCGACGAGGTTGATTCAGTAGAATCCGGGAAGTATGGAAAACGACACGAAAATAGACGCTCTGAATGAACTTTTCTCAATTCCGGGAATCACCCGGATCGTCCGCGGGAACGGTGATCTGCCAAAGATTGCTATTGAAACGAAATCGGCGACCGCGGAAATCTATCTTTACGGCGCGCAGGTGACCGCGTGGAAGCCGGCGGATGGGGACGAAGTATTGTTTGTGAGCGAGAAGTCGTATTGGGAAGCGGGGCGTGCAATTCGCGGTGGCATTCCAGTGTGCTTTCCATGGTTTCGCTGGAAGGCAAATGATCCCCATGCGCCGTCTCATGGATTTGTGCGGACGAAGGAGTGGCAGGTTGAATCGGTTTCGACGGAGCCTAGTGATTGTGTCCGTGTTTGTCTTTCGACGGCGAGCGATGAGTCGACGCGACGCTGGTGGCCTTTTGAATTCCGTCTCGAATATCGCATCACGGTTGGAATGAGCTTGCGGCTGGAACTGGAGATGGAGAATTGCGGATCGACGACGTTGCGATTCGAAGAAGCTCTGCATACATACTTCAAAGTGAGCGACGTGGAACGGGTTAGAGTACGCGGTCTGGACGACGTGGCTTATCTGGATAACTGCGACGGGAATCGCCAGAAGACCCAACGCGGTGATTTAGTCCTCGCGAGGCAAACCGACAACGCTTACCAGGATGCGATCGGTCCGGTGGAGATTATGGATCCTGAGCTGAGGCGGATTCTGAAGACGGAGAAGCAGGCATCGGCGTCAACGATCGTTTGGAATCCGTGGAGTGATGGAGCATCTTCGATGGCGGATCTGGGCGATCGCGAATGGCGTGGAATGCTCTGCGCAGAGGGCGCCAATATTGGAACTTCGGCGATTGACCTAAGTCCGGGGCAGAGTCATTCGATGACGATCACGATTCGGGTTGCCGGCGAATCGTAATCCAGCCGCAGCGAAGCTTCGCGTAGCCTTGGAATCTTAGATTACCGATGTTTAACTTTCGCCAGCGCAAGTAATCATGTTATCGATAGTCAGTAATTCCGCCTGCAAGCTTCGGCCTGGCAGTCTTTGTGATCATCATGCTGAAAATAAATATGTTATATGTAGTTTAAACTTTCGAGTGTTACCAAAGGGGCATTGACTCGGAAATCTACCTATCCTACAGTAGCGACTCCTAACACGGGTGGGACCGTTGAGTCTCAGACGGCCTACTTTCTACGTCCGCATCGTCTGGTGTTCGTTGAAATTGTGTGACGGGCTACAACCAAGGGCACCGGGCACTTAGAGGTTCCTGTCAAGTTGGCGCCTCCTCATTGTTTACGGTCAACCTCAGTTTTCTTCAGAAGGCTGACCGATCTGACATTTCTTGCGGACATTGCAAATGGACTTCTTGCGTCGCCAGTCAGGTTCGACTGGTTGAATGACGTTAATCCGGTTTGCCTTTGAAAGATTTTCCCCCAGGTGCCTTGTGAAGCCTACCCTGCTTATCCTCAGCGTTCTCCGATCCGCCGAAACCCGCTCGTTGTTGACTGGTGTTCTCGAGAGTGCTGGCCACAAGCTGGTCCATGCGGCCAACTGCGAGCAATCTCAAATTCTTCTCAGCAACGGACTCGAGCCCGATTTGGTGTTCATCGAGTCACCGCCTGCCGCGAGCTTTTCCGAGCTTTTTGATACTTTTCAAGCAGCGTCGAAAACAGCCGTCTGCCTTGTTTACGGTCCGGGGGACGAGCAGATAAAGGGCCAGGCTGGAGTGCTTGGGATCTCGCTTTTCCTTGAGCGGCCCATTGCGGTGGCCGATGTGTCGGTGATGGTTGAGAAGGTGTGCAATGCGAACACGAATGGATCTGAAAAGGTGACGGGGCATATGACGGCGCCTGAATTGATCCGCGCAAATTCGGCGCATGCCGGCAGAGTGCTGGAGGAACTTGCGGACGGAAGATATTTCCTGGCGGTTGCCAGCTCCATGTTGAAGATCCATCGACAGGTTCAACTTCTTGCGAGCGTTGACGCTCCAGTTTTGATTCTCGGTGAGAGCGGCACGGGTAAAGAAGTCATAGCCCACCTCATTCACAAGCACTCGCGCCGCTCGCCGCATCGCTTCGTCAATGTGAACTGTGCAGCACTGCCGACAGATCTGCTTGAGAGCGAACTGTTCGGGTACCAACAGGGCGCGTTCACAGGAGCCATCAAGGACAAGCCCGGCAAATTTGAGCAGGCCCATCGAGGCACGCTGCTGCTCGACGAGATCGGCGAGATGAGTGCGCAGATGCAGGCGAAGCTCTTGCACGTGCTTCAGGACGGCCAGTTCAATCGCCTTGGCGCACGCGAAAGCAGCAGGGTGGATGTGCGTGTGCTCGCGGCCACGAATGTGCAAATCGAAAGTGCTCTGGTGGGTAAGACGTTCCGCGAAGACCTGTACTATCGGCTGAACGTATTTACGATTAACGTCCCTCCGTTGCGCGAGCGGCGCGAAGAGATTCCTTACCTGATTGAGGAGACCATCCGTAGATCGCCGGAGATATTACGGGGCGGGAGTGATTTTGCCTTTCCCTCCCGACTGATGGACGCCGTTCTTCTCTACGACTGGCGTGGGAACGTGCGCGAACTGCGGAATTTCATTACCCGCACGATGACGATGCGCGATCCTGACACGGCGATCAGGGAGTTGGAGACAAAGATCGGCGCAGGATCTCGGGTCGTACAGGAGGAGCCGGTCCCGGCGCCCCTCAATGAAAATGCGGGCATGCGTTCCGTTGTGCGCGACATGAAGGATCGTGCCGAGGCGCTGATGATCAAGGACGCGCTGGAGGTCTCAGGCTGGAACCGGCGGCACGCGGCCAAATATCTCAACATCAGCTACCGAGGTTTGTTGTACAAGATCCAGCAACATCAACTCGCGCCGCGGGCCTCTGCCTGGAGCCGACCTCCGTCAGGGATTTGAAGCGGTAAAACCGGGCTCGAGAACATCATTTCTTTCATATCGGAGCCGATGACGCGCAGGTCCGGTCATAGTCTGCGTCGCATCGGTTCCGACCATCCTCACCGAAGGCCCTAACTACAGTGGACAGTTTAAATTGCAGTCTGTATGCACATCGGTGGAAAGAGTGTGCAAACTTTTGCACACTCCGATCGCTCCGAAGGGCAAGCCGAGCCAAATCTGGTTAATTTCCGGCGAAAATGGGTCGAAAACAGGTGAAATGTTCTCCAAGTATCCGTCACTATTGGTCATGAACTTGCTTTTATTGCCGCAGGATGGAAACTTTTGTGCCCGCAGAAACTGCCCACGTCGTTGAAAGCATCAAATTGCCAAGCACTGAGTCCATCTTCGGAAGCACCGCTGGAATGCGTGAGATCCAACAGGAAATCGAGCGAGCAAGGCACGACGACCTGCCTGTCCTGATCGAAGGCGAAAGCGGAACCGGCAAAGAAGTAATCGGCCGGTTTCTGCATATGTATTCAGCTCGCAGGGACGGACCGTTTTTGAAGTTCAACTGCTCTGCGGCGTCAACGAAGCTGCTGGAAGGCGAGATGTTCGGCTACGAGAAAGGCGCAAGCCGAGATGTGCCGGAGACCACAAGTGGCGCAATTGGCCTGGCTTCGGGTGGATTGCTCTTTCTCGATGAGATTGACGACATGGAGGTCTCCCTGCAAGAGAAACTCATGCGGACCCTTATATCAGGCCATTACCGCCGTATTGGCGGCCGGGAAGATCTGGCCGTGACAACCCGATTCGTGTGCTCCACGAGTATCAACCTGGAGGCGGGATTGCGAAGCCCCAATTTTCAGGGGGAATTGCTGGGATGTTTCGCTCATCGCGTGCGTCTGCTCCCGCTCCGCGAGCGCAAGCAGGACATCCCGCAACTTTGCGATTACCTGCTTGAGAAATTCGCCCGCGATTTTGGCCGCCCGGTCCCGCACCTCAGCTCGGAAGCACTGGATGTCTTTCTGCAGTGGAAATGGCCGGGGAATGTTCGGGAGCTAGAGAACTGGATTGCACGGATCGTAATTTTCGGTGCCGAGGAGGTTGTTGGCCTTGAGTTTAGCCGCCAGCTCGTGGCTGGGCGGGAGCCCGCAATGCGGTACCATCGCACGGCTCATACGAGTTTGGGCCGAGCCAGAGGTCTCCGGCGGCGGAGATGAGAAGTTACCAGGGGGTCATGCGGAAAGGCTGGGTTCTGGGAAACTTGGAGTGCACACTGACACAGAAGTAACGATATGCCGGTTTCTGAAGTTTGAAATCGAACACAGAACGAATGACACGCAACCTATTTTAGAATCAGAAGCTTGGAATTGCAATGCACCCGGTGGTTCACAGTTACTGAGGGAGCGCCGAATGGTTACCGGAGAGGTACTTCGCCGACCCTAATAGGGCATTGTGGAACTCATCAGGGTCACCGACTATTGAGCAGGATTTCTTCCCTGCTTCCTAGTCAGATGTCAGTTGTCGGAACTCGGGAAAAATCGGGCGTCCGAGAGTTTTAGAAATGTTGGTTATGTAACTCACAGGGCGAAGCTACGCCCTGAAATGAATCTCAAGCGCAGTGCCTGAGGGTGACCCGACAGTCATGACATTGAAAAGCATGGAATCGCCAGCGGAAAAGGGAGCCCCATGGTGTGCGGTTTACACCCGCCATCAGCATGAGAGATCGATTGGAGAAATGCTGGAGGCAAAGGGATTCGAGGTTTTTCTCCCCCTCTATGAGTCCACGCGCCGGTGGAAGGACCGGCGCAAGGTTCTCTCGCTGCCTCTGTTTCCTTGCTACATTTTTCTGCGGGGAGCTCATGAGCGGCGGCTGCCTGTGCTGTCGACCCCAGGCGTGCACATGATTATTAGCCGAGGTGAGCGCGTCGAGACCATCCCCGAGGAAGAGATCGAGGCTATTCGGAGGATCGTCGCAGGCCAGCTTGATGTGGAGCCTCATCCGTTTCTTCGCTGCGGCGAACGGGTCCGGGTGGTGCGCGGGTCTCTGGAAGGTGTGGAGGGCATTTTGACGCGCAAAAAGAACCTGTATCGATTGGTTCTCTCTGTGGAGATGCTGGCTCAGTCAGTTTCGGTCGAAATTGATGCTTTGGATGTGGCGCCAGTGATGCAGCGAACTGTGGTTGATATGTACCCCGAAGGGCAGCAATCAGAAGCATTCATTAGGAATTCGTTTGCCGGCAGGTGACCAAGCAGTTCTTCAGTGGGATTGACCTCGCACGTCCTTTATTCGCTGACCGAGGATGCTCCACTAGGCAGTGCACGAAAAGCGTCGAAGCGAGCAGGAAACGACTTCGCGCGCCAGCGTTGATCAAGCAGGAGTGGTTATGAAGTGCAGGGTCGTACAAGCGCTCGTACTGGGACTCGCTCTTGCTGCTGTGGGTCCTTTATTTGGTCAAACACAGTCCGGTGGCCAGGCCAGCGGAGCAGATGCGGCTGTGGCGAATGCCGGTACGCTGCCGGAAGCAGCCCCGAACAACAAGGCCCATGACCAGAACTTCATAATCGGTAATGACGACGTACTCGCAATCAGCGTCTGGAAGGAACCCGAACTAACCAAGGCGATTCCGGTGCGTTCCGACGGGAAAATCTCGATGCCGTTGGTGGGTGAGTTGCAAGCCACGGGCCGGACCCCGCTGCAGTTAGAGCGAGACATTACCGAGAAGTTGAAGAACTTCATTACCACGCCGGAAGTCACGGTGATTGTTCAGACGGTCAACAGCAGGAAGTTCAACATACTCGGAGAAGTATCGAAGCCGGGCGAGTATCCGCTGACAGCCTCGACAACAATCGTGGACGCAATTGCAACAGCGGGCGGTTTCCGTGATTTCGCAAAGAAAACAGGCGTGTACATACTGCGCAAGAGCCCTGATGGCACCGAGAGCCACCTGAAGTTCAATTACAAGGAATTCATCAAGGGCAAGAATTCAAGCCAGAACGTCAGGATTGAGCCGAACGACACCATCATCGTTCCGTAGGAGTGACCTCAATGCTTAAAATCGCCTGCGTTTGTCTCATGTTTGCCGCAGGAACACCGCTGTGGTCGCAGGTAGAGCCCAGCGGATCGGGCGGCGGTGGCGGTCTCGGCGACAGCCGCATGATGACGCCTGCGCCGGTAGGTGGAGGAGGCTATCCCGGGAATGTGGGCTCTGAAGAGCGCTCAAATTACCTAGCCGGCGGATTGATTTTCACAGGCGCTTATGTAGACAACCTGATGTTGGAAAATGGCGCGAAACCTATTTCTGATGAAACCTACTCATTTCTTCCGTCAATTGGTTTCGACCGGGGTACCGCCAGGCAGCACCAGTCGTTGAGCTACAGTACGGGATTCACGCTCTATCAGCATACGAGCGATTTCAACTCCGTTACGCAGAACGCTGCAGGCAGATATCAGTTTCGCATTAGCCCCTATACGGTTCTGACTCTCGGAGATACTTTCAGCCAGAATAACAACCTCTACAACCAGTCGAATCCGTTTGCCTCGAATGGGATTTCAGGAACACCAGGACAATCGAACCAAGCGTTGATCTCGCCTTACCAAAACCAACTCGCCAATTCCTCGAACGCTGACATTCATTACCAGTACGCAAAGAACGCGATGATTGGCGCAAGCGGCTCATACTCGTTGCAGCAGTTTTCCGGATCTGTGGAGTTCACGGGACTGAACAATGAGGGCACAGCGGGCGCCAGCGGTTTTTTCAGTCGCAGGATTGCCGGAGCGCACTATGTTGGGGCAACGTATCAGTTCTCGAAGTTTGTCACACATCCGATCGGCACCTATACGGTGACTCAAACCATCTTCGGGTTTTACACCTACTATTTCAATAAGTCCTTCTCCCTCTCCGTTCTGGGCGGCCCGGAGCACTACACGTTCTGGGGCGCCGGTACGCCGAGTCAAGGAGCCTGGAGTCCCGCAATCCAACTCAGCTTAGGATGGCAGACACGTCGGACGAACCTCGCTGCCAGTTACTCCCACATCGTGTCCGGTGCGGGGGGCCTTATCGGGACCTACCATTCAGATACGGCTAGCCTGAGTGGTCGTTATGCGTTTTCGCGTACGTGGGGCTTCGGCGCGAATGTGAGCTACGGGTTGTTCGATAATGTCAATTCCACCGCGGCTGTTGTATATGGAAACGGCGGAAATAGCATTTTCGGCGGAGTGAATGCCGATCACCGGATCACGGACAGGCTGAGTGCACAAGCCGGTTATGGCCATTTTCATCAGGACTATCCTGGTATCCCGGGCTCGGCCACTTATCCTGACTCGAATCGCGTGAACATTTCTCTCATGTATCAATTCAACCGCCCCTTAGGACGATAACGATGCCTGAACTGATCGAAGAGCAAGAATCAGCACAACCCGATTTTGACCGATATGCCGACCTGATCCGTCGGCGGCATATGTACTTTCTCGTCCCGTTATTCCTGGGCTGGCTCATCGTCTGGGGAAGCAGCTGGATACTCACGACGAAGTACAAATCGAGCACGTTGATTCTCGTCGAGCAACCGACGATGCCGCAGAGTTATGTGGCGCCTAACGTGAACGAGAATCTGCAAGAGCGTCTGCAAAGTATCACGCAGCAGATCCTCAGCCGAACACGACTACTAATGATTATCAACAAGCTCAACCTCTACGGCGACGCGCAAGGGCTGAAAACGCCGGACGACAAGGTCGAGGCGTTGCGCAAAGACATCAACGTCGACCTCGTGCGGGACAGCCGTAACCAGGAGATCACCGCGTTCAGGGTGAGCTTCTCTGCGCACAACCCGGTTCTGGCCCAGAAGGTCACGAGCGAGCTGACACAACTGTTCATCGGCGAAAATGGCAAGGTTCGCCTGGAGCAGTCACAAGGCACGACGAATTTCATTGAACAGCAACTCAGAGATGCGGAGGTGGTGCTGGCGGCCCAAGAGGCGAAGGTAAAGCAGTTCGAGGCCGAGCACGAAGGAGCACTGCCAACCCAGCAGACCAGCAATCTTCAAATCCTTTCCGGTCTTCAGGGGCAGTTGCAGAACGAGCAGGACTCGTTGAACACCGCCAAGCAACAGCGGGTCTATTTCCAAACGTTGATCGAGCAGTATAAGAACGTTCACGCATCTGGTCGGTCCATAGACGGGACGCCGACGGGGGTCACCGCGCTGGATCAACAGCTGAACAGCCTTCAGGTTCAGCTGACAGAACTCAGCTCGCACTATACGGACTCCTACCCTGACGTGCAGAAGGTAAAGGCGCAGATCGCCAAGGTGGAGAAGCAGAAGCAGGAACTCCTGGCCGCACCCAAAACCGGTTCCAAGCAGGCAAATGAAACAGAGTCCACGCCGATGCTGCAGTTGCAGAGCCAACTCCAGGCCAATCAGCTTGAGATCGCAAGCCGTGAGCGAGCGATTTCCGGGCTCGAAGCGCGCATTAACGAGTACCAGGGAAGGCTAAACTCTGCGCCGGCAACGGAACAGCAACTCGCCGACATTACACGTGGATATGAGCAGTCGAAGGCGAACTACGACGATCTCCTGAAGAAGAAGAATCAATCGGTCATGGCAACGAGCATGGAGGAGATGCAGCAGGGGGAACGCTTCACGATACTCGATCCGCCAAGCCTTCCGGATAAGCCCGACTTCCCGAATCGCCTGAAGTTCTGCGGGATGGGCATTGGGGTGGGCCTGGCGCTGGGATGCCTGTTCGTGTTCCTGTTGGAGTTTTTCGACGATCGTATGCACGCAGAGAGGGAACTCAAGGCACTGCTCCCGATCACTGTCATGGCGGAAATTCCCGAAATTCAGAGTCCCTTGGACCTGCAACGGCAGAAGAGACGCCTGGTCCTGGGTTGGACCATGGCAGCCATTGTTGGTGCGGTCATAGCGGCTGGTTCAACTTTCAGCTTTTTGCGAGGATAGTTCACAGGTCTCCATGTACAAGAGCTTTTACAACCTGACGCGGAACCCATTCGACCTATCGCCGGACCCCACATGCTTTGTGGCGACGGCACGGCACAATGAAGCACTTGCCGCCCTTTACTATGGCATTGTTCGGCACAAGGGCGTCGTGGTCGTGACGGGAGAAGTTGGGACGGGCAAGACGCTCATGCTCCGTTGCCTGCTGCAGCTTTTCAAGTCGAGCAGCGAAATCTCGTATGCGTATCTGTTCAATTGCCGTCTGTCCTCAAACGAGTTTCTGCACTATGTGGCCGCGGATTTCGGCCTGGAGGCCAATGAGCAGCGGAGCAAGAGCGGACTTCTACTGGACCTGAGCAGGTACGTAACTTCGCGTGGTCTTCAAGGGCTGACCACTGTGCTGATTGTGGATGAGGCCCACAACCTCTCGGTGGAGCTTTTGGAGGAGATTCGGCTCCTCTCAAACCTCGAGACAAACGATGACAAGCTTCTTCAGATCGTGCTCGTGGGTCAGCCCGAACTCGATTTGAAACTGGACTCATTTGACCTGCGGCCGTTGAAGCAGAGAATTGCGTTTCGCGCGCACCTTTCACCACTTGATGAGCAGGATACGGAGAAGTACATCCATGAACGTCTGGCGATTGCGGGAGCAGGCTCCAGGGCTGAGCCGTTGTTCTCGCCCGAAGCATTGAAGGCTATAAATAAATACTCGAAGGGATTCCCGCGCCTGATCAACACCATCTGCGAGAACGCCTTGATTACGGGATATGCGCAGCAATTGACCACCATCTCGCCAGAGATCATCACGGGCGTTGCCAGGGACTTCCATTTAAGCTCCAACGGTTTCAAACTGAACAAGAAAGCGGACGGTGAGGCAGATCTCGATCTGGAGCGGGCCAAGAATTTCTTTCTTGATCTTTACTCAGCAATGAAAAGACCCACGGAATCCGATTCAGAGTTGAATGCACCTATCACAGTTGAAGCGGGGGAACATGAGTCAGATATTTGATGCACTGCAACGTTCAGAAACAGAGAGGAACGGGAAAGATCCGGCAGTTCCGTCCGCCACCGAGCTGCTGCCGCGCACGGAGAGTTTCGCTGCGGACAGCCCGATGGACAGGCCGCGCAATTCCTGGACCGCAACCGCCGTTGCAGAGCCCGGTTTGGATGCTGCTGAGCTGACCCAGGGTCCTCTGCCTGGCCTCAGCGTCAACTTGTTTACGGCCAAGTCGGTAAAGCCGGTTGAGGCACAGTCGGAAGGATTCAAGCAGTGCGAGGTGCTCAGCATCTCCCCCTCTCTCGAGAGCCACCTCGTTTGTCTTCCGGACAGCGAAAGCCACGCAAACGAAGCTTTTCATCTCCTTGGTGTACGTCTACGTCACCTGCGCCGCCAGCGACCGCTAAAGAAGGTTCTTATTACGAGTACCATCCCTCAGGAAGGGAAGAGCATGGTGGCCGGCAATCTTGCATGTACTCTCGCGCTTCACACGGACCAGAAGGTGTTGTTGCTCGAAGGTGATATCCGGAGACCTACGCAGTCGAAGGTTTTCGGGATCCCGAGAAGGCCGGGCATTTGTGAATGGCTAAACGGTGAGCAGTCGCTTGTTAAGAGCGTTTACCGGCTGGAGGGCGCAGGCATCTGGATTTTACCTGCAGGAAACGGGACCGGGAATTCGCTGGAGATGCTGCAGTCCGGCGCAGCGACGCCGATGATGGAGCAGCTGACGAATTGGTTTGACTGGGTCATCATCGATTCTCCGCCGGTACTTCCGCTGGCAGACACCAGTGTCTGGACTAATCTGGCAGATGGAATTCTGCTTGTGACGCGGCAGGGGATTACGCACAAACGCCATTTGAAGCGCGGACTAGATGCAGTCGGACCACAGAAGTTGATTGGGGCGCTATTGAATAGCGCGAAGAATGCGGAAGCGGCCGACTATTACTATCGCCCGAACAACCGGTTACCAAACGACGATGCGGAAAGTTGATTCTCCTCGGTAATCTGTGGGGAGTTGCTTATTCTCTCAATGGAAGAGATGAGAATGATTTCTTTGTTAGAACTTTAACCTAGGGTCCGAGTGTTCGAGCGAAGCTGTGTCAGCAAGTTTTTGGCAGTTTCAAAGCATTGAGCTAGGGATCATGAGCCTTGGGAGGTTAGCAGTGAACACGGGAAGGCAAAGTCGGCAGATAATTGCTATTGATCCTCTGAACGAACCAGCGTTGGAACGCGGAGACCTGGACGAGGAGAGTTTTAGACGACTGATTGCTGTTGAGCGCAAGCGAACGGAACGTTCGAAGGCTCCGTTCGTTCTAATGCTGCTCGAGGTAGCGAACCAGAATTCAGACAGAGCGGCACAGGCACTCAAGTCGGCAATGTCGGTCTTGCTCGCATCGAGCCGCGATACAGACCTGGTCGGCTGGTACAAAGAGAAGACCACGATCGGCGCATTGTTCACCGGACTGGTTGCGAGCGATAAGAGCACGGCCCTCACGACGATTCTCACCCGGGTGAGCAGCACACTTCGGGGCGAATTAAGTTTCGAGCAGTTCAATCTGATTAATATCTCTCTACACTACTATCCAGACGACTGGGATCAGGATGGGCCGGGGCGTCCGAGCAATCCCGCGCTCTATCCGGATCTTTCTAAACAGGCCAGCGGGAAGCAGCCGTTGCTGATTTTGAAGCGTGCTATCGACATTATGGGAGGCCTGGTCCTCTCGCTGATTTGCCTGCCGTTCTGTGTGTTAATCGCCATTGCGATCAAGGCCACGTCGAAGGGCCCAATCCTGTTTCGCCAGATGCGAGTGGGACAACATGGAAAGCAGTTCATGTTCCTGAAATTCCGCTCGATGTATGCTGACAACGATCACAGCATTCACCGCGAGTACGTCACGAAGCTGATCAACAACGAAACCCCGGCGGCATCAACTAGTCCAATAGAGACGGTGTACAAGCTTACGGGCGATAAGCGAATCACGCCGATCGGCCGGTTTCTTCGCAGAACGAGTCTTGATGAATTGCCCCAGTTTCTCAATGTCCTTCGTGGCGAAATGTCACTTGTCGGACCACGGCCTCCGATTCCATATGAGCTGGCAGCGTACCAGACATGGCATCGTCGCAGACTGCTCGAAGTAAAGCCCGGCGTAACTGGATTGTGGCAAGTTACAGGTAGAAGCACTGTTGATTTCGATGCAATGGTTCGACTCGACCTGAAATATGCCATCGCATGGAGTCCGTGGCTCGATATCAAAATCCTCCTCCGCACGCCCCTTGCCG
>NZ_JBARMD010000740.1:0-2756 GCF_049802275.1 Occallatibacter sp.
CGCTGTGCCCGATCGTCTTTCGGGAAGAATTCGAGCAACTCATCCTTGAAGACACTGGCGCAGCTCGGCTCGAGAAAAATAAACGGCATGCCCGCATCGATCTGCGGAGCCATTCGTTCCAGCACGCCTTCGAGATATGCGCGTGCATGATCGAGAAAGCCAAAGTCGTACAGCGGACGCCCGCAGCAGATATGGCCATCCGGGCTTTGGACATCGAAACCGGCTGTGGCGAGAACAGTTTTGGCGGCAACCAGTGTTTGCGGATGGTAGTAGTTGTTCCACGTATCCGGCCAAAGAAGGACTGGCCGTCTAGACACCTGCGCGTCTCGCGGCCCCATCTGTTCTTCGTGCGCGATTTCGAGTTTCTGGTAGCTGCGCTTCGCAAGCCTCGGCAATGCGCGCTGCTGAGCCACGCCTGCGATGCGCTTGATGAACGGGCTGCTAAACGCTCCGGTGAGAATGGCATTCGTGATTCCCGGCGCCATTGAACCGAACCGGGCCAGCTTGTCCGCAAACCCGAAGACGTAATGTTGCAGAGGATGCACGCGGCCTTTGTAGTGCTGCGCCAGGAACTCGGCCTTGTACGCAGCCATATCCACTTGTACCGGGCACTCCGTCTTGCAGGCCTTGCAACTCAGACAGAGATCAAGCGCCTCGCGAACGGACTCACTTTGAAACCCTTCTGTGTGCAGCGAGCCCGCCAGCATCTCCCACAGCAGATGCGCGCGACCGCGCGTGGAGTGCTTCTCATCGCCCGTCGCGCGATAGCTCGGGCACATGACACCGCCCACGGTGTTCCGGCACGCGCCCACACCAACGCAGCGCTCAGTCGCATGCTCCAGCGATCCGCCATCGCGTGTAAATGCGAAGTGCGGCATGAAATCCGCTCTCCCACTTTCATCCGCGCCTTCTTCCTGGCGCGGACCGGCCGAAGGCGATTGGCCCGACCGCACGTGGCTCTCGATTCCCTTGCGCAGGTTCTCGATCGGGTCATAAACACGCACCGCATCTATCAGCTTGCCGGGATTCATGCGATTGTCGGGATCCCATAGCGCCTTGAACTCGCGAAACGCCTGCATCAGTTCCGGCCCGAACATTTTCGGCAGGAGCGCGGCCCGTGCCTGCCCGTCGCCGTGCTCGCCGCTCAGCGATCCGCCGAAATCCAGCACCACGTCCGTCGCGCGGTCGAGGAACTCGCGGAAGTTGCGCAATCCCTCTTCACTGCGGAAGTCGAAGTTGATGCGCATGTGCACGCATCCCTGCCCGTAGTGTCCATAAAGCGGGCTCGAGTAGCCATACTCCGCCATCAACGCCGAGATGCTGCGTAGATAATCGCCCAGTTTTTCCGGTGGAACGGCCGCGTCTTCCCACCCTTCCCACCGATCCGGCTCGCCGGGTACAAATACCACCGCGCCCAGCGCCGACTCGCGCACATACCAGACGCTCGCTGCTTCCGCCGGAGTGCAAATATGTGCAACCGGCGGGTTGCGCCAGCTTCGACAATCGCGAGCCAGCGCTTCAGCCTTCGCCAGCGCTTCCTCAGCGCTCCACGCTCCCATTTCCACCAGCAGAAATCCCACGCCCGGCGGTAGCTGATCGAGTTCCTTGAGCGCCAGCCCTTTACGCCGCATGAACTGCACCAGCAGATGATCGAAGCCCTCGAGCCCAATGGGCTTGTGTTGCAGAGCCAGCGGAACGGAATCGGCCGCCACAAACGGATCGTCAAATCCCAAGACGGTCAGCACGCGAAACGGAGGGCTCGCCGTAAGGTTCAGCGTCGCCGACAGAACGGTCGCGCAGGTCCCTTCGCTGCCCACCAGTGCGCGCGCCACGTTGAATTCGTTCTCCGGCAACAGCTCATCGAGGTTGTATCCGGAGACGCGCCGTGGAATGCGCGGGAATTTCGCCCGCACCAGATCTGCATAGCGGTCACGAATCCGTGCCAGTCCCGCGTGGATTTCACCCTTCCGGCCCCCCGCGCGAACGATGCTCTCCAGTTGCTCGGGGCTGGTCCGGCCTACCGTCATGCGCGTGCCGTCGTAGAGCACCACATCGAGACTCTCAACGTTATCAACAGTCTTTCCGCCCAGCAGCCCATGCACCCCGCAACTGTTATTGCCGATCATCCCACCCAGGGTGCAACGCGAGTGGGTTGCCGGATCGGGTGCATAGGTCAGGTGATGCTTCTCTGCTGCATCGCGAAGCCGGTCAAGAACGATGCCGGGCTGCACCACAGCGATCTTTGATTCGGGATCGATTGACGCAAGCCCGTTCATGTAGCGGGAAAAATCGAACACGACCGCTACGTTAGCGCACTGCCCTGAGAGGCTCGTCCCGCCGCCGCGCGGAAGCACGGCAGCTCCTAAAGCACGACAGGCGTCGAGCGCGGCTTCTACATCCGCTGCGTCGCGTGGCAGGATCACACCGACTGGAAGTTGGCGATAGTTTGAAGCGTCAGTCGCATAAAGCGCGCGCGAACCCGCATCGAAAAGCACATCGCCGCGAAGGCATGCCTTCAGGCGCGCTTCAAGTTCGCGGTGCGCGCTAAAGCTTTCGTGGTCAAGCCGAGTCTGATTGAGAATCGTAAAAACATCCACGTGGGAATAGTAGCGCGCCTAGCGTGTCGGCCACTCTTCGACCACGATGCCGAGATCGTTCAGCTGTTGAATCGCAGCTTCGACATTGCGGCGGATCTTCGGGCGATCCTTTGCGGCCGCTCCCGGCAACTCCGCCACCGCCACCACGCGGCCATACTG
>NZ_JBARMD010000741.1:0-3365 GCF_049802275.1 Occallatibacter sp.
TCAACGCGGAAACAGCTCGAACTGCTGAATCGCAATCCTCGGAGCGATAAACGTGTGCTCGATATCCGGCAGAAACATCACGGTAATCTCATTAAACTTCCGCAGCGGTGCGCCGGGCGGCACGGAAAAACGAATCGTTTCGTACGACGGTATTGTTTTTACTGAGAAATGACCCGGCTCGGTCGACACAATCAACTGCTGACCAAGGTAGAGGGTTCGCTTCGATGACGATTCTTCATCCGTCAGCAACACACCAAGCGAAACAACGCCTTGTTTATTGTCGCGATTTTCAATCGCAATCTCGATCTCGCGACATCGCGCCGTGGGGATTGCTCGCGTCAGCTTCTGATGCGCATTCATCACCAGTGCGACGGCGTTGCTTGATTCCACATCGACATTGACGGGCGTGCCCTGCGCGACATGGGCTTCGGGCCCCGGCCGCTTCGATGGTGGCTGTAGAAACCAGTACGGGCCGTCGAAACGAAGGATGAGGGGCCGCTTTGTTCCCGGCGCGAGGATGGAGGCATCAGCAACCAATGGCGGCACAAACTCCTTCTTCTTCGGATACGGCCAGAGAACCACGCTCTCGTATCCTCCTGCACCGGACGTTGAGAGCGGCGCCCTCGGATCGGCAGGGAGGTGTCTGGCAGCGCGCGCTTCGCCATTTGCGACGACACTTGGCATTGCAGCTTGATTGCGATGGGCCACACCATCCAGCAAAGCCCAGACAGTGAGCAAAAGGGCAGGAACAGCGGCGATTGCAACGCGTATCGCCGCCCGCCTCATCTGAACGTCGCGCTCGAAGGCCTCGCGCGGCGGAATGGTCTTCTTCCATGCAAAAAGGAACGCGCTGATTGCAAGCAAGGAGGCTGCCGTGTAGTTGGAACGGCTTGCGATCGCCGCGCCTGCAGCGAACAAGCTGAGCGCAATCAGATAACCGTGCAGCTCAAGAGGTGCACGGTAGAGCGACTCGGCAAACAGGTCCCCTTCTTCCCACGGCAGCGCCTTCGGTTGACTCGGGACAAACACGAAGTAGGTTGCGGTTCTCAATCCAGTCGCCAGCATGAACGTGCCAAACATGGCGACGAACGCCGTCATTCCGGAAATCTGTTCAGCAAAGAGCATCATGGCGGGCACCCAGACCCATCCTGCTGTGCAGGTCAATGCAAACAACGAGAACGGCACCGGCGATCGTTCACGAA
Organism: Occallatibacter sp.; assembly: GCF_049802275.1. NCBI lineage: Bacteria > Pseudomonadati > Acidobacteriota > Terriglobia > Terriglobales > Acidobacteriaceae > Occallatibacter > Occallatibacter sp. Next base: position 1,203 of record NZ_JBARMD010000741.1, read on the forward strand.
GCGGGCTCGAAGGACTTATCCAGTAGAGCCATGAGCCTGCGATTCCACCGAGTGCTCCAATCGCAACGAAGATCAGTGCATTCACAAAGAGTGACGCGATGCTGACTGAGTGTGAATCCGGCAGACGGCAAAGAAGCATGGCCACGATCATGGAATTGACCAGTCCGGCGGAGACCATGAAAGCGAGAAAGCGCTGAACTGCCGTCGACTGAGGCAATGGTGCAGCGGCAATCTCATCGGACTTCGATGGATTCAACTCTGGAATGACGAAGAGCGGATCTACATCGCGCCCGATGCGGTGAACTGTTCCCCAAAGGGCAACCAGCAGAGCGACAAAATATGGAAAGCGAATGAAGTTGGCTAGGGTCCCCAGATCAAAGATTTGCCCCCACGAACTTGTCGCCAACTTTGCATTCGCAAGACCAGGCAATGAATACCAATACAGGTTAGCCACCAGGAAAGTGGCACCGTAAACCAGCGGCAAGGTCACCGACACAATCCAGAATGCCCGGCGCAGGTCCTTTTGTTGTACGGGCTTCCTGAGGAGGGAATGCACGAGCTGGTAGATCAGCAAGGCCGCCCAGAGGAAAGCCGCATGTAAAGCTATCCATCCGATCAGAGCCAGAGGCAGCCAGATCGGTCCAAGAAGTTGCGATGCTTTATCGATAGTTGGTGAATCTTCAATTTCTTCAATCGCTGCGTACCACACCGGCGAGAGCATCGACCAAAGCAATGCGAAAACAAGCGCGGGTCCTCGAGCATACAGGTTGCTGCTCCATGACACAACGCACGCGGAAGTGACCTGTCGCCAATACCACGTGTTCGAACGGCCGAGCCGGAAAACTTCGAGCAGGTCGCCATCCAGCGCTTCATCGCGATCACCTGGAGTCAGGTGCCTCAGCATCCACATCGCAAGCGGCGGAGGTTCTCTGCGTCTCATCAGCTCTCCTGCGGCACGTCGATTTTCAGATCGGGAATCGTCTGCCAGAGCCGCGTCAGTACCTTGCGTGTCTCATGTACCTGGCGCAATCCTTCCTTCGTAACATGGAAAAAGCGCTTCGCCTTACCACCGCGTTCCGGGGTCGGATCGCCGAGGACGGAGGTAATCAGGCCTTTCGCTTCCAGGCGCTCCAGAGCCGCGTATACGCTGCCGACCGCTACATCTTTCCCCCGGTGTTTTTCCAGTTCGCGCGAAATCGGAACTCCGTATGCCTCCTCTCCAAGGTGAATCACCGCGAGAAGAAGCATGAGTTCGAACTCCCCGAGATAGCTTCGTTCCGACATTAATTCAACAATAGCGAAGAAACTGTACTCGCGCAATTGAATTTCCGGCGCAAGGGCATATTACCGGTCGCGCACAGGTGCCTTATCATCCTCTCGTGCCCTCAAAGCCAAAGCTCGTGCTCGACACATCGCTGCTGAAGCCCGGGTTCCGCCTTGCCGTGGGCCTCTCCGGAGGCGCTGACTCGGTCGCGCTGCTGTGCGCTCTCGTTGATCGGAGCAGGGAACTGGGCCTCGTTCTGCACGCCGCGCATCTTCATCATGGCTTGCGGGGCGCGGAAGCTGATGCGGACCTTGAGTTCTGCCGCGATCTTGCAGCGAAGTTTAGCCTGCCCTTCCATGAAGAGCGCGTGGACACTGTTGCGGAAGCTCGACGGACCCCAAAGCCTTCGTCCGCTGAAGACGCGGATTCCATCCCCGCCGACTCCATCGAAGGGACCGCGCGGCGCCTGCGCTACCAGTGGTTTCGGAAACTGCTGTCCGAAATTCCGCTCGATGCGGTTGCGACTGCGCACACGCTCGACGACCAGGCAGAGACCGTGCTTGCCAAATTCCTGCGCGGGGCGTGGACCGAGGGGCTATCTGGGATTCATCCAAGGCTGGAAGGCTCAGAGGGTGGTGGACTAATCGTTCGCCCCCTGCTCCACACCACTCGCGCCGAGATTGAAGCCTTTCTCAAGACGCGCAACCAGCCGTGGCGCGAAGACTCCACCAATCGCCACCTGACCTTTACGCGCAACCGCATTCGCCACGAACTGCTGCCGCAGCTCGCGACGTGGAATCCCCAACTCCGCGACCATCTTGCGCAGATGGCTGAGCTGGCTCGTGATGAAGAAGCCTGGTGGGAATCTGAAGTCTCGCGCGCGGCCGAGCGGGTCGTTC
>NZ_JBARMD010000742.1:0-5653 GCF_049802275.1 Occallatibacter sp.
CCGCGCGCGCGGTGGTGCTCCTTCCAGCAGGTACCTCACCCGCCGAAAATACGCAAGCGGATACGCCACTATTCCAATCGCCGCCACTCCAACTAATGCCGCACACCCTCTTCCCGCAAGCTCGTGAAAGACCGGCAACGCAGCCCCACCATCCAACATCACCTGGTACATTCCCAGGAACCAGAATGGCGGAAACCATAACGCCGCGCTGTTGTGCGATTGCAGAAGTGCCGGCGTAACGCCCGACAAAACAGGAAACAACAAAAACAGCATCACCAGCACCGTCACCACCGCGCCCTGCAGCACCAGCGAAATCTTGCGAAACAAACGCTCGCCCATCACCGCCAGCAGCAAGCTCTGCAACGCAACAATAAAAATGGCCGCAAACAGCCCGCTCGCTGCAACCCCGACAATATGGCCCACCAGAAAACTCAGCATATAAACCGGATCGGCCACGACCGGGAACATCAGCGACGCAAGAAAGTTGGCGTCGAACAAGAATCCCACGATGAAAATGCCGATGGCTGCCGAACGCCCCAGAAAAATTCTTCGTTGCTCCAGCGGCAGAGTGCCCAGCACCAGCACATCCAGCAGATCCGGAAAAAACAAATCCCACTCAAACACCGTAATCAGCCCCATCGCCACAAGCGAATACAGCACGAAAAAGAAGTGATGATTCATCTGCACCCAGTAAGGCGGCGGCCCCGGAATCGTATCCGGATGAGGCGGCCACACTATCACTGGGTGATACACCGGCCACAGATATAGTGCCACCACGAATCCCGGCAATCCAGCGGCAAACGCCAGTTGCACCAGTTGAGTCTTACCGTCTTCCTCCGGCGATGCCGTCTCGTGATTGAAGAACCGCTCCAGAAAATGCCTCATCAGCAGCACAAACTGGCTGCGCTCCGGATCGCGCACCGGCCCCATTGCCGCCTGCACATTCAGCGAAAGAACAGCTGGCGCCGCATCGCGCGTCACCAATAACCTCTGAAATTCATCGGCCATGAATCTGCATGACCTCCAGAATTTTCTCCGCGATCGCGCACGTGTCCTGCTGCTCCACCAGTTGCGCAAACACGCTTTCCAGGTTCGGCAAACTCATCAGTGTTTTCAATTCTGAAGGCGCTGCGTCCGCCAGTACGCGCCCTTTCGCAATCACGATCACCCGGTTGCAAACCTGCTCCACCGTCTCCAGCACGTGCGAAATGTACAGCACCGCCTTACCGTCTTTTGCCAGCATCTCCAGCAGATCCTTGAACAGCCGCGCCGAAGCCACATCCAGCCCCGAAAGCGGTTCATCGAAAATCAGCAGCTTCGGATCATGCATCAATGCCGCCGCAATCAGCACCCTCTGGCGCATCCCTTTCGAATACGACGAAATCGGCGAATACTGCCACGATTCCAAATGCAGCAGCTTCAACAGTCCTGTCGCCTTCGCCTCAATCAGCGCCTCGCCCAGTCCGCGCAGCCTTCCTACAAGTTGCAGATACTCAAGCCCTGAAAGATACGCATAAAGCTGCGCCTCCTCGGGCACGTACCCCAGCGATGCGCGATAACCTATCATGTCGTCGCGAATATTCTTGCCCTCAAACAAAACCTTGCCATCATCCGGACGAAGCATCCCCGTAATAATCTTCACGACGGTGGACTTCCCCGCACCGTTCGGCCCGAGGAAACCTACAATCTCGCCGGCAGCTACCTTGAAGTTCACATCTACTACCGCTGGAATAGTTCGATAACTGCGATACAGATGCTGGACTTCAAGCAAAATCGACCTCCTGTCACTATCCTATGTAGCATTCAGCATAATCATTAAAATTCGGTTGTCAAGTAGATTGCTACATAGGTAGAATTCTGCGCATGGCTGCCGAGGCGAAACTCTCGCACACCGCCGCAATGATCCTGCAGGCGATCTCCGCCGACTACCTCTATGGATTCAGCATCATGGAGATGACGGGGCTCCCCAGCGGAACCGTCTACCCCGCCATGCGTCGGCTCGAACGCGACGAGTTGATCCGCTCGCAGTGGGAACGCCAGTCCATCGCCGACGCCGAACAGCGCCCCGCGCGCAAGTACTACAAGCTCACCGCCGCAGGCAGGGCGACGCTCGATGCGTCCCGCAAACGCTATCCGCTGCTTGAGCGCCTCATCTCGACCGAGGAGGCCAAAACCGTATGAAGCAGCCATCCGATGTGGCCATCTCCCTGTTCGACGACGCGCTTCTGCGCACTGCATCGCTGCTTGTCCCCTCCCTCCTTCGCGAGGAATGGCGGCGCGAATGGTCTGCTGAACTCTGGCATGTCCGCCGCTCCTGCATCGGCATCGACGAAACTTTCTCCTGGGAATCTCAGCGCGAAATCACCGGCTTTTGCCTCGGCGCTTTTTCCGATGCGCTCTTCCTGAGAAGTCAGCCTCAAAAAGGATCCCGAGCGCCAGTACATGTCCACGGTTCGGCTGCGCACACTCTCTTATGGCTATTCGCCGTGCTGGCCCTCTGCTTTGCGATCTCCCGCCTGCTTCCCGGTGTCGCGGCCGAGAACGAAGCCACCCGCCACCAGATCAGGCCCGGCGTGCTCCTCGTCAGCGAAACTGCAGCCGACTACAACCAGCCCAGCATCTCCGCCGCCCTCTTTCAGAATTGGAGAACCACGCGCCAACGGTACTTCCAGGAACTTGCTTTCTACTGCGTCTCGCGCGAATCGGCCGACGCCGGACGCGTTTCAACACAATGGAACGTCGCTCACTCAAGCGAAAATCTGTTCTCGCTTCTGGGCCTTCCCATCATCTTCGCAAATCAGGCTGATGCAGACTCAAGTCTTCCGTCCGTCATTCTCAGTCACGACACATGGATGAGTTCCTTCGCGGGCGATCCGCACATCAACGGCCACGCAATCCGCCTCGGCAAAGTTAAAGTGCAGATCGCAGGCGTAGCTCCCGCCGGAGCGTGGCAGCTACCCGGAGCGCCCGACGCCTGGGTGCTCGAGTCCGACGCTCAAATCGCATCCCTGGCGCCGTCCAGGACAAACGGCTACCTCTTTGCTCATCTTTCCCAACGCGGTCAAGCCGAAATGTCCGAGCCCGTTATCTCGATCACCGCCAGCAATCAGGATCACACTGAAATTGATCTGATGGGCGTCCCGATCGCTGACCCGGTTGAAGGCGCCTGGAACATGTATGCATTCGCACTGTTCCTCGCGCTCCTGGCTCTTCCCGCCGTGACCTCCGTCTCTCTCGGTGATACCCACGTCAGCTCTCATCGCCCGTCGGCGAAGCAGCGTATCAGCCGCATCCTGTTCTTCACTGCCAAATTCCTTCTGATCGCGGCCATTGGATTCTGCGCATCGCTCGACCTTGCCTACAGCGGCACCGTAGGCTACTCGCCGCTCGCCGAGTGCCTCCAACTCCTCTGGTGCTTCACCATTTGTCTCTTCGGGTTCCGCTGGGCCGTTGCCGACCAGCGCAAGAGATGCCCGGTCTGCCTGCGCCGCGTCTCCAACCCTGCAACCGTGGGGCTTGCCTCCCGCACCTTCCTCGGCTGGAACGGTACTGAGATGATCTGCATGGGAGGCCACGCACTGCTTCATGTTCCATCCCTGCCCACCAGCTGGTTCAGCGGCCAACGCTGGCTCTACCTTGACAGTTCCTGGGACTTCCTCTTCGCCGACTCTTATGTCTATTGAAGGAGCCGCCTCCCGATCAACCCGGGCCGCCAGGTGCCCCATCCTTGCGACGCCTTTGTCTTTGCCGCGAGGGTGAAACCAAAATCTAAATCAAGCGGCTGTCATCCTGAGCGAGCGCAGCGAGTCGAAGGACCTGCAGTTGTTTCTTCCTCCCTCGCCAACTCCACAGACGCTCAACTCAAAACTTGGAACCCGCCTCACCCAGCCCCTTGTCAATCGCCTGCAACAACGTTCCTTCCGGATCCCCGAAGTACTCCCAGAACATCACGCCTCCCAGCTTGTGATCGCGCACATACGCGCACTTCAAGGCGAGCGATTCGGGATCCTCATACGACACAAAAATGTGCTTCTCTGCGTTATATAAATACGGAGCCTTCGCCGCATCATCCCAGTAACGCGTGAATCCCTGCCCCAGCATTCCGGACACGATCGCGCTGTACTGCGCATTGATTCCAGCAACTGTCTTCCCCGGCTCAAACAATCCGTGATTCTTATCCGGCACCTCGCCCCATGCGCGCCCATAGAACGGCACTCCCAGTAAGATCTTCTCCGAGGGCACTCCAGCCTTTTCATAGGCCCGCACAGTCTCATCAGAAGATGCCTTCTTCGGGTCCGCCGGATCGGCATATAGCGGAGCATGGTGTCCAGTTATCGGGTCAGAACCCGCTTCGTAATAGTCGTAGGTCATCAGGTTCACAGTATCCACATACTTTTGAACCTTCTGCATTTGGGAATGCGCAAGCACATCATCGCCCGCACCCATTGCAACCGTCAGATACAGCCGGTGCCCCGTCTTCTTCGCCTCAGCATTGAAGCGCGCTCGCAGTTCCGCGAGCAGCGCCGTGAAGTTCTGCCCATCCTCCGCTCGGAACGGATGCCCCGCCCCTGTCAGCCCCGGATATTCCCAGTCGATATCCAGCCCGTCAAGGTCATATTGCGTGAGAAACTTCATCACGCTCTCTTCGAACGTGCGACGGCTCTCCACCGTCAATGCCATATTTGAAAAGTTCGTTGACCACAACCATCCACCCACCGACACCAGCACCGTCAGTCGTGGATTCGATTTCCGCAGCGCCGTCAACTGCGCAAAATTCTGCGCGTCCGTATCCGCGCCCAGCACCATACGTCCACCTTGAATATTGGCGAATGCATAGTTGATGCGGGTCAGATATTTTGCGTCGACCTGTCCCGGCGTAAGCGCTGTCCCTCGGGTGAAGACGTACCCCGTCACTTCCATTTTTCCCGAAGTTCGCGGCGCACCAAAGCTTGACGCACAAAATACAGGCGCCACGCAGATAGCAAAACAGAAAAACCTATACATAGAGTGAGCCCAAAACCAATCCATTAGCCCACGCAAATCACACGACCTGCCGGAATTCACGGCCTGCACTACAGCCTTGCTCCCATCGGCTTCTCGTGAATCAGCATCCACGAAGTGCCAAACTTGTCACGTAACTGCGCAAACCGCGACGCAAAAAACGTCTCCTGCAAAGGCATGAACACCTCACCGCCATCGGCCAGCAGCGCAAACAGCCGCTCCGCATCTGCATCGCTCGCCAGGTTCAGTGCCAGATAGGCGCTACGCATCGGCTTCCACCGGTCCGCAGGAACATCGCTGGCCATGATCATCGCCTCGCCGATCGTGATGGTCGCGTGCAGTACGGAATTTTCCATACCCGGCATCACCTTGCTCGGGTCCGGCATATCGCCATGCTTCATCATCATGCCGATCTTGCCGCCCAGGTGCTCCTCGTAAAAACGAAACGCCTCAGCACAATTGCCGCCGTAATTCAAATACGTATTCAATCTCATGGCAACGACACTCCACAAAGAAATCGATGCAACACAAACGGGGCCTGCGATGGAGCCGCGACCGCTCAGCTCAACCAACTCAGCATACGCGCTCACTCTCCGGATGTGGGAACAGCACCCGCCAGGATGATCGGAGCAGTCGGCGTTGTCGACCCTTC
>NZ_JBARMD010000743.1:0-8150 GCF_049802275.1 Occallatibacter sp.
CCCACAGGTAGATCATGTTGCCGATGATGTGCATCCAGCTGGCATGCATGAACATTGAAGTCAGCAGCGTGATCCAGCGATGGCCGTGGATGATCCGGATGGGGACGGCGGACCACGTCCAGATGTATGGGTCGCCGTAGGTCAGCTCCTGAAAGAACACCCATACATTGAGAACAATGATGAGGGTGGTGACGACAGCGAAGCGGGTCGGCGGACGCGACGCATCGCCGAGAGGGACCAGGCCACCCACTACATTCCGCCCTTGCCGAGAAGGATGCCGATGCCGTAGGTGACGGCGCCTTCGACTGCGCCAACCATGGTCATCTCAAAACCGGAGGACCACCACGAACGGATGGTGATGAGGCTCTTGGCGGCTCCGACGGCGAAATGTGCGGCAAGCGAGACGACGGCGGCGGCAGCGACGGCGGGAACTCCGCTGAGGAAGAAGAATGGGATGATGGGAATCATGGCGCCGACGGCGGTGGAGAGAGCGCCAGAGGTGGCGGAGACCAGAGGATTCGAGAGCGCTTCTTCGGATGTTCCGAGACGTTCACTGGCCAAGGCGCGGAGCATCTGCTCGGAGTCGCTGGCAATGTGGTTGACCATGTGGTCGGCATCGGCTTCGGGCAGGCCCTTGACCTGGTAGTAGAGCGAGAGAAGCTCGCGTGCTTCAGGCGCGTTCAACTGGATGGCTTCGCGCTCACGGGCGATTTCGGCGTGGTAGATTTCGCGTTCGCTTTTGGCGGCGAGATAGGCGCCGGAACCCATGGAGAGCGCGGAGGCAATCATGCCTGAAAGGCCAGCGAGGAGAACATACTTGCTGTCGCCTGCGGTCGCGCCTGAAACGCCGGAGACAATGCCGAAGATTGCGCCAAGTCCGTCGTTGACACCATAGATGGCGTCGCCGATCCAGGCACCGGCCTGTTTGCGGCCTTCGCTCCGTTTGGCGAGGAGTTCTTCAAGAACGGCCTTGGGATCGACCTTGGGAGCGCCCGCGGGAGCCTGGTAGTGGCCACGGAGAAGCGAGCCGAGTTCGCGATGGTGATCTTTTTCATCTTCGATGACGTGATCGAGAATGGCGACCGAGCCTTCATCGCCGAGATCTTTCAACTGCTTGCCATAGTTGGCGATGTGGCGGCTTTCTTCGATTTCGAGGCGGCGCAGGGCCATGCGGACGCCGCCGGCGCGGTTGGCAAGGGAGTTGGCCTCGCCGCCTGGGTTGCCGGTATAAATAGGCTCCTGACCGCCAAGCTCAACGATGCGGCCATGCCAGAGGGCGGCGTGTTCCCACTCAGCCCCGGCAAGATGGCGCAATACCTGGGCGCGAACGGGGTCTGTGTCGCGATCCGCAAGGGTCTTGTAGGTGTAGTAGCCCTCCATCTCGGCCTGCCAATTGGCTTCGAGAGCTGCCAGAACCTTTTTTAACTTGGCGCTGCTGAGGGTGGTGGTCGCCACGGTGCGTCTCCTTGCGTTCTCTTGAGGATACGGCATTTTGCGGGGAATTCGCACTGATGGAGACTGCGCAAAAAAGGCCCGAATTACGCGATTCAGAGAGGAGCAAAGGTCTGAATGGGCAGGAATCCGAATCAGTTTGCCGCATCACTTCCCCAATTTGGGGTTTTACGTATAGTGTTGTGTGGAACAAATTGCGACTATTTGCACGGTAATAGATTGCGGTCGCAATCCTTAACAGTCGAAACATCATTTGTGAGTGATCCGGAGTCCTTCACCCAGGACAGGACGAAAGCCCTAACCGGGCAAAATTTTTGAGGAAGCAAGGGAGCAAACAACCTATGGCAACTCGATCGACACCGGCGGCGGCTGCAACAACGCCCAACTACACCGGCCCGTTCATTACAGTGGCTGTGCTGTTCTTCATTTTCGGGTTTATCACCAACTTGAACATGGCGCTTGTGCCCCACCTTCGGAATATCTTCACTCTTCCGTATGCGTGGGCCATGCTGGCGGAGTCGGCGTTTTTCCTGGCTTACTTTGTTTTCTCATCGCCGACTTCAAAGCTGATTGAGATGATCGGATACAAGCGGACGATGGTGGTTTCGCTGTTCATCCAGGTGCTGGGATGCCTCCTATTCGTTCCGGCCGCCAAGATGGTCAGCTTTCCGCTGTTTCTGACGGCAGTGTTCATCGTCGGAGCCGGCGTAACTGCACTGCAAACGGCGGCGAATCCATACGTCGCGATTCTGGGGCCGGAACATAGCGCCCCAGTACGGTTGACGCTTGCACAGGCTTTGAACTCCCTCGGCGGAACAATTGCACCGCTGGTTGCCGGCGCGTACATCCTGACGGATCCAGCGAGCACGGCAACGAAAGCGGCGGTTGCCAACACGGTGCGCGGACCTTACATTGCAATCGCGGCCGGGCTGTTGATTCTGGGAGTGGCGGTTGCGTTCATGCATCTGCCGCACATTTCGCAGACGCAGGAGTTCAGGCCAGCGAAGGAAGGCGATCCGATCCTGGGCCGCAGCATCTGGAGCTACAGGCACACGGTGCTTGGCGCGGTAGGCATCTTTTTGTACGTTGGCGTTGAAGTGGGACTGGCTTCGATTGCGGTGAACTACTTCAAGACGCAGGGTATTGATAGCGCGAAGACGGCGTCCTTTCTTGTTTCGCTCTATTGGGGCGGCGCGCTAGTTGGACGTTTGCTGGGTTCATGGGTCTTGACGAAGATCAAGTCAGGCAGGCTGCTGGGTGGGTTTGGTTTTACGGCTGCGGCTTTGCTGTTTGTTTCGATGATGTCGAGTGGAAACGTCGCGATCTGGACCATGGTGCTGTGCGGCTTCTTTAACTCCATCATGTTCCCGAACATCTTCGCGCTGGGCATCAAGGGCCTCGGTCCGATGACCAGCAAGGGGTCGGGACTGATTATGACGGCGGTTGTAGGTGGCGCGATTGTGCCCCTCGCACTCGGAGCGGCAGCCGACAAGTTCGGCATTCAGCATGCATTTGTGATTCCGATGATTTGCTATCTCTTCATTGCCTACTACGGGCTGTGGGGTTCCAAGCCGACGCGGACAGTGACAGCGTAGGCGGGTTGGGGGCAGTAAACCCTTGAAGGCCCTCCGGTTGCCCGGAGGGCCTTCGCATCTAAAATGACGTGATACGAACACCCCTGCACGAAATTTGTAGCTGCAAATTGCTTGTTTTAAGGAGTTGCGGAGGGGGGCTTCATCGACTTGTCGGCTACCGAACCGACTTCAAATCTTGTATTTTGCAAGAATCCGGGCATGGAAAATTCCTCTTGTCCACGCATAGAGCACGCGTATGCGGTTGAGGACGGCGTACTTGTCTACTTCGATGATGGCAAGGTAGCGCTGTATCCAGCCTCTCTTCTTCACAGCATGTTGCCCGCCGCCGTCGAGATCAAGGCCGACAGCGAAGAGGACTAGTCCACGAACTTCCATCCTTTGAATCACTAAGTACGTAATTACAAGCAGTTTACGCGGTAATTGATGCGAGCAGGCGATTTCTTTTGACGATTATTACAGATTGCGATACAGTTATTGCAATTTGCGATTCGCTCGTTGGATGTTTTGAGCGCTGATCGCGGGAAGCACGATGAAGCTCGGCGAAAAAATCAAATATCTGCGCGAAGTTGAGGGCAGCCTGCGGGGTATGAATCGCGCCATGAGCCAGCAGGAACTGACGCGGGCGATCGCCGCCGAGACGGGATCCAAGATGAGCCAGAGCTACCTCTCCCAGATCGAAAGCGGCGCGCGGCCTCACCTGACCAATACGACGCGGCAAATCCTGGCCGGTTTTTTCAAAGTCCATCCGGGATACCTGGTGGACGATCCTGAGGGCTACCACCCCGAATTGTTGAGCGAGGTGCGAGGCCTGGAAGACAAACTCGATGTATGGCTGGTGTCGGGAGCGGAGCGGTTTCGACGCGATCCAGAGTTGAAGAGCGCGCTGCTGGCCGTAGCGCAGCATGAGCGCACACGGGAGTGCCTGCTGCTGCTGGAATCGATTCTTGAGACGCCAGGCCTGATGGCAAGGCTCACGGAAGTGCTGAGGCCGAAGCGGCAGGGATCAGGGAATAGCGAACAGGGACTAATAAGCAACTACTCGGTTGCGCGGAAAGTGCGCGAAGTAAACGAGAACCGGGAAAAGAAGAAGACACGCAGCAGGTAATTGGGGGCATGGCGATGAACTGGGAGACGTTTTATCTGGTCTGCTTTCTTGCTGGGTTGATGCTGAGCTTCATCTCGCTGCTGGGCGGGATGGGACATTTCGGCGGCCACGTCCATGTGCCGCATGTCCATGTGCCGCACGTCGGGCATGTTCCCCAGATGCCGCACGGTGGATTGACACATGCTGCAGCGACTGGAGGCGCGGGCTCGTCAGTCCAGGCAGGCCCTGAGGTTCCGTGGTGGAACGCATTTTCGATCATGATTTTTCTCTGCTGGTTTGGTGCAGCGGGATATTTGCTCACGAAGTACGGAAGCTTTGTCGCCGGCGTTGTTGTGGTGATGGCAGCGATCTGCGGCCTGGCGGGAGGGGCGATCATCTTTATGTTTCTGACCAAGGTACTGATGCCGCACGAACACGAACTTACTGCGGATGAAACGGATGTGGTGGGTGTTGTGGGGCGGGTATCGTCTCCGATTCGCGCCGGAGGTACTGGCGAGATCGTGTATCAGCAGCTTGGCGCAACGCGGTCGGCGGTCGCCCGCTCTGAGGATGGTGCGGCACTTGCGAAGGAAGAAGAAGTGTACGTGATTCGCTATGAGAAAGGGGTCGCGTACGTGAAGCGGTGGGAAGATCTGGATGCCGGTGATCAATGTTCAGTGAACAGTGATCAGAGTCGAGCTATAAGCCGCTAGCCACCTTGTGAAGATCAGACTACTTAACAGGTTGTACCCGGCCGAAGGACCGGGATTGCGATGACGAGTTCAACCGTGCTGATTGCGGATATGGGAATCCTGGTGGGGATTTTTCTGCTGGGATTGCTTGCGAAGTTGTTTCCAAAGAACAGGCACAAGGCGAAACAGTGAACAGTGGACAGAGAACAGTGAACAGTCTTGATCCGATGCTGCTGATCACTGTGCACTGATCACTGAACACTCGGAAGAAACCATCAACAATTCAACCCCTGTTGAAGGGACAGGGATCGAATGATGACGAATGAAATGATTCTTGTTGTCGGTCTGGGAGTATTGGCGCTGATCTTCCTGATGGGCATTCTGGCCAGGATGTATCGCAAGGCGGGGCCCAATGAAGCATTGATTGTTTATGGTTTTCGCGGGCCACGTGTCATCAAGGGACATGGCACGGTGATCTTCCCCATGGTGGAGAACTGCCGTGAGCTCTCGCTTGAACTGATGAGCTTCGATGTCGCTCCGCAGCAGGATCTCTACACCAAGCAGGGCGTTGCCGTGACGGTGGAAGCCGTCGCGCAGATCAAAGTGCGCAGCGATCAGGCTTCCATATTGACAGCGGCCGAACAGTTTTTGACCAAGACTCCCCCGCAGCGCGAGGGTTTGATCCGCCTGGTGATGGAAGGCCATCTCCGCGGCATCATTGGACAGTTAACGGTGGAGCAGATTGTGAAGGAGCCCGAGATGGTGGGCGAGCGCATGCGTGCCACGTGCGCGGAAGACATGAGCAAGATGGGGCTCGAAGTAATTTCGTTCACCATCAAGGAGGTGCGCGATAAGAACGAATACATCTCCAACATGGGACGGCCCGATATTGCACGCATTCGCCGCGATGCGGAGATGGCGACGGCCGATGCGGAGAGGGATACGGCGATCAAGCGGGCCACGGCACTGCGCGAGTCGGCTGTTGCCAAGGCCCAGGCCGACCAGGAGCGCGTGATTGCCGAAACCGCGTCGGCAACGCGGCAGGCAGAAGCTCAGCGCGATCTCGAAATCAAGAAGGCCGAGTATGCCGAGCAGAGCCGCCGTCAACAGGCGCAGGCCGACAAGGCGTACGAACTGCAGACCAACATCATGCTGCAGCAGGTTACGGCTGAGCAGGTAAAGGTGCAGCAGGTCGAAAAAGAAGGTCAGATCAAAGTGCAGGAAGCTGAGATCGCGCGCCATGAGAAGGAACTGATTGCAACAGTACTGAAGGGTGCGGAGATCGAGCGTCAGCGAATCGAGAATCTTGCCAACGCCGAGAAATCTCGCTTGACGACCGAGGCGGAGGGCCGCGCCGCTGCAATCCGTTCGCAGGGCGAGGCAGAAGCCAGCATCATCTTCCAGAAGGGCGAAGCGGAAGCCAAGGCCATGAACGTGAAGGCCGAGGCCTACCAGGGATGGAACCAGGCCGCGGTGGTCGACAAGCTGCTGACCAACATGGCCGACGTGGTTCGTGCGATGGCAGAGCCGCTGAGCAAAGTCGACAAGATCACCATCGTGTCGACCGGCAACGACGGAGCCGCCGGCGTGAACAAGATCACCGGCGACATGACGAAGATCGCCGCACAGGTGCCTGCGCTATTCGAGGCGCTGAGCGGCATGGACATCAAACAGTTGATGTCGAGTGTGCAGGCGATCAAGGATAGGCCGGCGAAGGAGAAGCCGGCGAACGGCGACGCAGCCAAGCAGTAAGGCTTGCTTTGAAAGTCGTTCAACAGATGCGTGGCAAGATATCAAGTTTTCTTGCCACGCAACCGGGTAGAGATGAGGAAGCCATGACTCGCAATATTCGCAACGCATTGATGTTGGGTGTTGCAGCGATTATTTCTTCGACCATGGTGCTTGCGCAGAGCGCGCAGCCGGCGGCGCAAACAGCAGTTCCCACGACGACACCGGCAGCGGTTCCCGCAGATCAACAGCCCACGCCGGAGCAGTTGGCGAAGCTGTTCGACGTGATGCGTATTCGCGTGCAGATGCAATCGGTGCGGCAGATGTTGCCGGCGATGATTTCCCAGCAGATCAAGGCGACGATCAGTCAAACCGAGGCCGGATTGCCGACGGGCACCAAGCTCACCCCTGGACAGCGAGCGGCCATGGACAAGGTAATGAACAAATATGTCGGAAAGGCCATGGACCTCTATCCTCCTGACGAGATGGTGGCGGATATGACCAGGCTCTACCAGCAGCATCTGACTCGCGATGACGTAGATGCGATGATCGTGTTTTACAACTCAACGTCAGGGCGGCATCTGCTGGATGCGCAGCCAGTGATTACACGGGAATATATGCCGCTGGTGATGGGCAAGGTGACGGAGAGAAGCCAGGCGTTAACCAGAGAAATGATGAAAGAGATGGCGGAGATTGTGCCGACGAAGCAGGGAGCAGCACAGCAGGGAAACACGAAGCCAACAACGAAGTAGTGGGATGCAGCGAAAAGAGATTCGAGGATTCGAAGCAAGTAAGGCGAGGAGGAATTGGTATGGCGTTACTGGATAGAGTGAGCACGCTGTTGAGAGCGAACCTGAATGACCTGGTGGAGAAAGCTGAGGATCCAGAGCGGATGTTGAAGCAGGTTGTGCTGGATATGGAGAACCAGCTTCTACAGGTGAAGACACAGGTGGCGATTGCGATCGCGGATCAGCACTTGCTGGAGAAGAAGAGGATGGAACACGAGCAGCAGGCTGCGGAGTGGCGGCGCAAGGCAGAGCTGGCCGTACAGAAAGGCCAGGACGACTTGGCGCGCGCAGCGCTCGAGCGCGCTCTGAGCCAGGATCAGCTTCAAATCGGCTTCACCACGCAGGCCGAGGACCAGAAACACGAAGCGGATAATCTACGCCAGGCCCTGCACAAGCTTGAGCAGAAGCTGACGGAGACGCGCGCGCATTGCGAGATGCTGATTGCAGAGCATCGCCGTGCGAGAGTTATAGGACGTGCGGCCAAGGCGCAGCACGTGGTGGGCAACGACCAGGAAAACACAATTGGCCGGATGAAAAGCAAGGTCCACGTTACCGCGGCCGAAAATGCAGCGGCGACGGAGGTGTTGAATCCGGAGTCACTTGAAGACAAGTTCAGAGCGCTGGAGAGCCACGATAAAGTGGAGTTGATGCTGAAGGAACTTAAGAGTCGGCAGCCACCTCAGTAGATGTGACCAAAGTTGAATCTGCCTAATCCAGGTCAGGCGCTTTTTTGAATCTTCTTGTGGCAGACTACGTCTAAATGCGCAGGTAATGAGCCTCTTTGGGGACGCATCCGCCACCTGAACAGTGG
>NZ_JBARMD010000744.1:0-8683 GCF_049802275.1 Occallatibacter sp.
GGCGGCTCAGAAGGAACTGGCCAAGATGGTGCAGGGAGCACTGGCAAAAGTATCGGTGGAGCTGCGTGAAGCAGTCATATTAAGGGACTTACAGGACATGGATTACAAGGAAATCGCCCAGGTGCTGGGCATCCCTGAAGGGACAGTCAAGTCCCGGATAAGCAGGGGCCGTGCGGAACTAGCGCGCCTTCTGGAACGTAATAAGCGGGAGGTGATGTGATGGCAGACCGCGGAAACATTCCGAACTCTCCAGCTTGCGGGCTTTGGGAAACTCTCCTGGCCGACGCACTGGATGGGTTCTTGCGGCCTGAGGATGAGGCGACCTTCTCCTCGCACATGGCTGCCTGCCCGTCATGCACCGCTCTGTTTGAGGAAGCCAGACGTGGCCGGGAGTGGCTGGAGTTTCTAAGCCCGGAACCAGAGGTCCCGGAGGGTCTGCTGGATAAGATCCTGGCGCAGACCGGTCCGGGACACACCTCCGAGTACAAGCTGGCGACCGCAGGCAATGTCATTCCAATGGCGATTCCGGCGTGGCAGCGGCCGGGGATGATGGGGCGGGTTCGCCGCTTTGCCGAGCCAAGACTGCTGATGACGGCTGCGATGGCGTTCTTCTCAATCGCGTTGACGCTGAATATGACGGGCGTCAAGCTGACTGACATCCGGCTTTCGAATCTTCGGCCCACGGCAGTGCGTTCTTTCATGGAGCGCCGGTTGACCATGGCTTCAACGCCGATCATTCGCTACTACGATCACTTGCGCCTGGTGTACGAGGTTGAATCCCGCATGCGGGAGATACGCCAGAACAACCAGGGCAAGCAGCAGCAGACTCAGCCGGCAACGCCGGGGGAGTCAAAACAAAATCTTAACCGGAAAGATGGCGGATCGCGTGTCGATCCTCCCCAACAATCCGGGACACCATCGCTGAAAGACTTCGATTATCAGGAATCTTCCGTTACGCATCACGATTGGCCCATCACCACCCAAGCGACGAAGACCTATCGTTTGGGACCCGGATGCATGCATTCCGAGGGCTCTTCGGAACCCGGCAATCCACCTCAGGCACTGAGAGCTGTTCTTGAGGAACCCGAGTTCGTCATGGCAATACGGGAAGGGAGCACGATATGGATTGCGTAAATCACAGCGGAGTCAGTGCGACAGCCTATTGCCAGAATTGCGGCAAGGCGCTCTGCGCAGCCTGCGTTCGCAATGCGGGGAACGGACAGATCCTTTGCGAGCCTTGCTTCGCGGCGTGGCAGAGCATGCAACAACCGTTTGTAACGCCTGGTGCGGGCGGTCCAAATCCGTCTGTCGCGGCGGTGCTCGGAATCATTCCCGGCGTTGGCGCGATGTACAACGGCCAGTACTTCAAAGGTCTGATCCACGTGGTGATCTTTGTCGTGATCATCAGCATCACGACGCACTACGGGATATTCGGCCTGTTTATTCCCGCGTGGATTCTGTATCAGTCTTTTGAGGCATTCCACACCGCGAAGGCGATTCGCGATGGACAGCCAATTCCCGATCCGCTGGGTTTGAACGAGGTGGGCAACTGGCTCAACCTGGGCGGAACTCAGCATCGGCAGGGCATGCCCATCAGTTCAGTTCCGCCGGGGCCAGGGTCTGCTGCGCCAAATCCCGGCACGAATGCGGGCGGTTATCAGCAGATTCCGTACCAGCAGTACCCGGGGTCCTATGCACCGCCACCGCCTCCTGGGTTTGTGGATCCGGCGGTGCCGCCTGTTCCTCCCGTGCCTCCAGTCTTCTGGCGCCGCAAGGAGCCGATTGGTGCGCTCATCCTCATCGGATTCGGTTTGCTGTTGCTGCTGAATCAACTTGGTTTCCTGGCCGAACACGTTCTCAAGTTTCTTTGGCCGCTCGTCTTTATCGCGCTTGGTGTATGGATGATTGTGCGTCGCTTTGAAGATACAAAAGGAGGCCAGCAATGAACCGCTATATCTTGATTCGCCGATTGAGAGGACCAGCGATTCTGCTGCTTCTGGGGACAATCCTGCTGATGCATCAAGCAGGGCTGGTTGAATTCTGGAGCCTGTTCTTTCCACTTCTGCTGATTCTGATCGGGGTGCTGAAACTGGCAGAGCGCGCGGCCCTGGCTGCGGCTGGAGATGAGACGCCGTATCCGGGTTCTCCGTATCCATACGGTGCGGCTGCGAATCCAGCGGCGGCAGGGGTTGCGCAGCCGCAACCCGGCACATCCATTGTTCCCGCGACGCAAGACTACGGGAAGGGCCCTGAGGGAGGACAGTCATGAGCGCGCCGCCGAATGTACCACCTGGTGGTTACGATCCGCGCACCCAGTGGCGGGTATATCGCGAGCAGCAGAGAGCTGCCTGGCGCGCACAGCGCGACGCCTGGAAAGCACAGCAATACGCCTATAAAGCGACCTATCAGCATGCGTACGGACCACGTGTTCCTTCGGTAGTTGGACCACTTATTCTTGTAGCGATCGGCGTTGTGTGGCTGCTGATCTATTCGGGCCACATTGCGGTGGAGAATTTCTGGACCTGGTATGGCAAATGGTGGCCCCTGCTGCTGATTGCAGCCGGACTGGCGATGCTGGCAGAGTGGGCACTGGATTTGCGCCGCGAAGCTCCTGTGCGACGCGGGACCGGATTTGTAGGCATCCTGATCCTGCTGGCTGTGATTGGATTCTTCGCATCGGGAACGACCCGCGGAATGTGGGGACCGTGGGCCAACAACTGGGGCGACCACGACGACAGCAACTTCTTCAACATGTTCGGCCTGCCTGAGCACGATCTCGACCAGCAGTTACTGAGCGTGCAAATTCCTTCGGATGCGGCAATTCAGATCGAGAACCCGCGCGGCGATGTGAGCGTGACGGCAGGAGACTCGCCGAATATTCAGGTGCAAGCCCACGAGGTGGCGTATGCCGGTTCAGACGCCGAGGCGAAAAAGATATTTGACGCCGAGCAGGCGCATGTCACGGTGAGCGGCAACGCGGTGCTGGTGAAGTCGGACAGCAACAACAATGGCCGGCTGAACTTAACCGTGACGGTGCCCAAGAGCGCGCATGTCACGGTGCATTCCGGACATGGCGATGTGACCGCGGCAAACCTCGACGGCGGTCTGAACATAAATTCCAACCACGGCGATGTGCACCTGAGCGTGATCAAAGGGTCTGTGCAGGTGCATTTCTCGACGGATAAGGGCGACTTCTCTGCCCACCAGGTCGACGGTGACATTACCGCCGAAGGGAATTGCAACGACCTCACCCTGTCGGAAATCACCGGCAAGGTCACGATCAACGGCGAGCTTTTCGGCGACGTGCACATGGAAAACGTGAGCGGGCCTCTGCATGTTCACACTTCAGTGACCAACATGGATGTAGCTTCCCTTCCCGGTGACATGACACTGAATTCCGATAACCTGCGCGTAACGCAGGCCAAGGGACAGGTACGCGTCACCACGCATTCAAAGGACGTGGACCTGAGCCAGGTGTACGGCGATAGCTACGTCGAGGACCGCGATGGCCGGATTGCGGTTGAGACTGCGGGCAACTACGCAGTGGACGCGAGGAACATGAAGGGTGATGTGGAACTGACTCTGCCTCCCAATGCGGCAGCCACGGTTACCGGCAGTACGCGCAACGGCGATATCGTCACCGATTTTCCGTTGGCGGTGACGGGCGAAGAGAGCAAGTCGGTGAGCGGCAAGATCGGTGCAGGCGGGCCGAAGATTTCGCTGACTGCCGAGAATGGCGACATTCATATTAAGCGCGGCGACGAAGTTCCGCCTCTGCCGCCGACGGTTGCAGGGCCTGCGTCGCCGAATGCGCCGCATCTGAAACCGCCGAAAGCGCCACCAGCGCCACCGGTAACGCAGTGAAGCGGGGAACACGGCGTAGGAAATAACACCAGGAAAAGGGTCGAGCGGGCGCGGGTTGCAAACTCCGCGCCTGCTCTGTTCAGCGCTTGCCTCGGGTTCGAGACGCGCCAGGTAGAAGCAGCCAGCCAATTGCGGCTTCTCTCCAGGATTCCCTCGATCGATGCGACCCGGCCAACAGGCAAAGCCCACGCAAGGCCCGGGCCGAGAGCGTTGGCGGTCATGTGCCAAGCCGGGTGGTGCGGCTCGATCGGGCTGAAGTCATTCGGTGCGCAGAGCTTTCACCGGGTCCACTGCCGCAGCGCGACGCGCAGGCAGATAACAAGCAAACATTGCCACGACGCACAGCACCGTCGCCACAGTCGCATATGTAAACGGATCTGTGGCCGCCACGCCGATCAACACCGAACGCAGGAAGCGCGTGAGAATGAGCGATGCCGTCAGCCCGATCGTCAAACCGGCAAGCGTCAGAATCATGCCCTGCTGCAATACATTGCGCAGGATCGCGCCTTTGCCTGCCCCGAGAGCGATGCGGATGCCAATCTCATGTGTCCGCTGCCGGGTTGTGTACGAGACCACGCCGTAAATCCCCACCGCCGCCAGCAGCAGCGCCAGCAGTCCAAACGAGCCCGCGAAAGTGACAGCAATGCGCTCGAATACGCTGCCCAGTTGCATCTTCTCCTTCAGCGTTGTCACGCCGTACAAGGGCAGCTCAGCATTCAGGCTATGGATGGTTTGCTCAACCGCCTGCGCCATGGCGATCGGTTCGCCGCCAGTACGCACCTGCAGAGTCACCTCGCTCTGGTAGCGCTGCGTGAGAGGCGTCAGAATCAGCGGAGTCGGATCGTAGATCAGGCGGCGATATTTCCCGTTCGCAATCACGCCCACGACCCTTCTCGGCCGCCCGGCGAACTGCACCTTTTTGCCGATTGCCTGTTGCCCCGGCCAGTACCGGACGACGAACGCCTGGTTCACGATCGCGACCCTGTCTCCGTTTGCCGTATCTGAGTCGTTGAAATCACGCCCGGCAAGCAGCGGCGTGCGCAGGGTCGCCAGATAATCCGTGCCCACATCGCCTCGATCCGTGTCCATATCCTCATGCAGTCTGGGCACGTAACCCTCCGGGAAAACACCGTCGGAATGGATCGTGAACGTGAGAGGCGCGAAGTCCGCCATTGTGGCCGACTGCACTCCAGGCAATTGCCGCACCCTGAGCAGCACCTGGCGCTGAAACTCCTTCCCCGCCTCGTCGCTATAACCCATCGGGCGCAGGTCAAACGTGACCAGAAGCATGTGGTTTGGGTCGAACCCGGGATCTGCCCTCTGCGCCTTCTCCAGGCTTCGCACAAACAAACCTGCACAAGTCAGAAGGAGTAGAGACAACGCAATCTGCGCGATCACGAGTCCCGAAGTCAACCGCGATTTGTGGAGGCCGCCAGACGTATTCAGCGCCTCGTCTTTGAGGACCATGCCGGGTGAGAGGCTGGATGCGCGCAGGGCAGGCAGTGCTCCGGAGAACAGCGCCGTCAGCACTGCTACCAGCATCGTAGCGGTCGTTACGCGTCGGTCCAGTTGGCCGTCGAGAGCCAGTGGAAGCACGGCAGAGGACAAAAATGTGCCCAGCGTTTTCGCCGTCCATACTGTGCACCAGAGGGCGATTGTTCCCCCAGCCGCCGCAATAAGAAGATTCTCCGCCATCAACTGACGCACCAGCGTCCAGCGGCGAGCGCCCATCGCCAGGCGAATCGCAAACTCCCGACGCCGCGCCACCGAACGAACGAGCAGCAGGTTGGCAACATTGGCGCAGGCAAGAAGCAGCAGTACCGCGGCCAGCGCCAGCAGAATTGGAAGGGTACCGGCCATGTAGACATTAGCGCCGAACGGCGAACGCCACAGCGGATCGGTGGAAATCTGATTCGCTCCACGATGTTCCGCCGGATATTGCGCAGAGATGCGCTCCATCAGCAGGTTCAATTCGATATCGGCCTGGTGCGGATTAACCCCTGGCCTAAGCACACCCAGAACGTTGAGCCAGGCTACGCCACGATTGCCGATCCGGTTGTTGTCCCATATCGGATCATCTGCAGCCAGGGGAAGAAAAATATCCGTACGCAGTCCGCTCTTGCAGCCGCGAAAATTCTTTGGCGCTATGCCCACGATCGTGTAGGGATGAAGATTGAGCTGGATGGTTCTTCCGATGATGGCGGGGTCGCCGGCAAAGTGATTCTGCCACAAGTCGTAGCTCAGCACCACGATCGCCGCGCCCGCTCTCTCGTCGCCTTTTGTGGAAATGAGGGTCCGGCCAAGATACGGCTGCACGCCCAGCACTTCGAAGTAGTCCGCGCTGGTCAGCGCTCCGTAAACGCGCTCAGGCTTGGCCGATCCGGTGATGGAAATATAGTCATCGTGATAACCCAGCATCCCCGAGAAACTCTTGTTGTTCTCTCGTAGATCTACGAAATCCGGATAAGAGAACGGCGGGCTGGGATGCTCGCTGCGTTCGCCACGCTGGATGGTAAGCATCCTGTCGATGTTCTTCGCATCTGGAATGGGATTGAACAGCGTGGCACTGATCCAGCTCAGGATTGTGCTGTTCGCCCCTATTCCCAGAGCCAATGTGAGCACTGCCGTAAGCGCAAAACCCGGCGCGCGGCGCAATTGCCGCAATGCATATAGAAAGTCTGCCACCAGTTGATTCATCGCGTTTTCTCCGTGTCCCGTGCGAAGGCGATACCGTTCACAACACACTCAAGCACGAGGTCGACCAGACCACAAGCTGTTTTGGACTTATTGGGGTGATGCCGATCACAAGCCCGAGAGTCCTGAGCAAAGATGTGTCCGGTTCGCGGCATCGAGTGTTCGCAAGTGAACATTTCGTCTGCATTCGAAGACCCCGGTTGTGGTGCCGAACTCCTGCATGTCGGGGCCGCCGATGTCCCGCAAAAACCCTGCACCTCACTCGGCGGGACCCTCAGCCTTCGGGGGCAGCAGCCAGAGAACCGCAACTATACCGATTAGCGCCAGAGAGGCCGCAGGCCGGTAATAGGCTACGGGAATCGCCGTGAGATAAAGCGAAACAGACGCGATCTGCTTGCCCCAACTTGCGTGCGCGGGCGCCGCACTCTGCGCCCGTATCTGGGTCCACAGCGCCATAAATCCGAGCCCTGGGAAAATGCTCACCGCAGCGTAGAGCGCGGTGGTGAACGATGTTAGACCCTTAACGCCGATCCAGTCCGTGGCGAACGGAAACAGCGAGAGAAAGAAGAGAAACATCAGGTTGGCCCATAAAATGCCGTGGCTGACCGTCTCCACCTCGTCGACGAGGTAGTGATGATTCACCCAATAAATCCCGATCTGCACGAAGGTGAGCAGGTAGAGCAAGATGGTTGGCAGCACCGCGCGCAGACCGGCTACGCCGTCAGGCGCCGGCACCTTCAATTCCAGCACCATGATAGTGATGATGACCGCGATAACGCCGTCGGAGAACGCCTCCAGACGGTCCGGGCTAAGTCCCTTTCTGCTCACTCTGAAACCACCGTAACATGGAGCCATGTTCTCGCGTCCCGGAAGCTTATAGGATCGAGAATCGGCAGATGGGACTCTCAGCAGTTAGCGCGTAGTTTGGCCGCGGCCTCGCGTCGCACCGGCTACCTCCGGAACGTGCGGGTAACCAAAAACGTTCCCTGAAGACGATTTCTACTTGGATGATGGAGCGGGTGTTGCTACTATGGCGCACGCCCAACGATAGATCGAACGGCCGGGGCGGAGATTCCCCTATGTCCGCAGGCGAGCAACCTCTCTATCCTCCGCTGCCCGAAGTGGAAACTCAAGGTGGCAGCATTGGCACCACGGTGCGCAAACCCAGGAACATCGTTATCTGCTGTGACGGAACCGGGAACGAGTTTGGAGATGCGAATTCGAACGTGGTGAAGCTGTACACCACCCTGGAAATTGATGCCGCACAAGTGGCCTACTATCACCCTGGCGTCGGGACCATGGGTGATCCGAACCAGCAGCACCGGCTCGGCCGGGAGTGGTCGCGGATCAAGGGACTGGCGTTTGGCGTGGGGTTCAAGGCGAATGTACTGAATGCCTACCAGTATCTGATGGAGACGTACAGCGATGGCGATCGTGTGTGCCTGATCGGGTTTTCGCGTGGCGCCTACACGGTACGTGCGCTGGCGGGCCTGCTGGATGGCTACGGGTTGCTGTGCAGAGGCAATGAGGGACACCTGCCGTATGCATGGCGACTCTACGTGAACCAGCACGATGTGCGAACGCGAAATTCGATCAATCCCACTGTCGATTCGGCGGCGGCGTTCAAGGAGACATTCTCGCACGAGGATTTCAGGATTCACTTTGTTGGCGTTTGGGATACGGTGTCGTCTGTGGGGTGGGTCTACACGCCGCTCCGGCTATTCAATGTTGCGCAGAACAAGACGATCGCGACGGGGCGGCAGGCGGTAAGCATCGACGAGCGGCGGTGTTTCTACCAGGACAACCTGTGGGGCAACTCCCTGCCGGGGCAGGATGTGCAGCAGGTGTGGTTTGCCGGAGTTCATTCCGATGTCGGGGGGAGCTATTCGCAGGAGTGCAGTGGGCTCTCGAACATCCCACTGCAGTGGATGCTCGTGCAGGCGCACAATGCCGGGATCAGGCTGGCCCCGGATCGGGTAAAGCTGGTGCTGGGCGAGCCAACGACGACGTATCCGGCGTGCCAGCCGCTGTATAAGAAGCCGAACAGTTCGCCCGTTCACAAATCGCTGAAAGCGTTGTGGTGGGTACTGGAGGTGCTGCCGCATATCTTCTACGACAAGGACCG
>NZ_JBARMD010000745.1:0-5017 GCF_049802275.1 Occallatibacter sp.
GGGTCGGTGTGGTGGCCGAACAGAAAGCTGTTTTCGATGGCGAGGCCGGGATCGTCGGTGGCCTGGCGGATCTGCACCCAGTGCTGCTCGACGGCGGCAGGAACAAGATAAATCGCGGAGAGTCCGAGACCTAGAGTGACGGCAACTACCGATCGCAGAATCGGCGCCCATGAACGCTGAAGGATCGCGACCGTGAGTGCGACCGGAGCCAGAAGATAGCTGGCCATCACGCCCAGGGGTGCGTTGGAGAGCCAGGCTCCTGCGACGACGAGGGCGAGCAACACGGCCGAGCCGTCAAGGGCGCGACGCCACACGGATGCGTGCGAATTGCGATCGCGGAAGACGAGCAGCAGCAGCAGCGGGATCCAAAATCCGCCGGCGAGTTCTCCGAAGGCGGAGCGCTCGTAGGCGGTAAACATCGAATAGCCGGAGAAGAGCGCGGCGCATCCGGCGAGCGTCGCAGGTCCATCGGAAAGCGCTTGCCGGGCAAGCATGCGTGTGGCGAGGCCGGTTGCGGCGAGGAAGCTACACAGAATGGCGAGTTCAACGCCTTTCCATGGGAAGATCAAGCCGAGTGCCGCGCCGAGCATCCAGGTAAGAGGCGGATAGAAGACGAAACGCGGCTCGCCTGCGCCGTAGTTGGGACTGGGCGCCCAGTGTGGATAGAAGATGCCATGACGCCAGCTGGCGGCCGCGTCGAGCCACGAGGCGAGATGGAAGTCGAAGTCGTGGCCACAGGAGGTGTTTCGAATGAGGTCGGGAGATGTGGCGATGAGAGCAGCGAGGCAGATGATCGCAGGACCGAGAAAGCGGCGCCAGTGGATCGGATTCTGGTTCCCAGGTTTCAAATTCGAGACCCAGGGCACCCGGTTCCTGCTGCTCGAAGACGTAACTGATCCCTGATCGCTGATCTCTGATCCCTGATCTTTCATGGCAGCAGGCGCAGGGTGTGTTGCGTGTTGGCGGCTACTGCGGCGGGAGTGAAGGGCAACGCGAAGGTGCGGCCGTTGTAGTAGTCGTCCCACTGGTCGCGGAAATAGGGGCTATAGGGGTTGCCGCTTTCACCCAGGACGATGTCTTCGGTCGAGCCATCGATGTTGCTCCAGTCCATGGTGAAGCGCTGCGAAGGACCGAACGCAAGGCCCACCTGTTTGACGGTTATTGTGTCGCCGCTAAGCGGCTGGGGGCCAGTGCCGGCGATGCGACTGATGAACGGCAGGAAGCTGGCAAGCGGGTGCTCGATGTCAACGACATGCCAGGAACCGTAATTCCATTTGCTGACGTCAGTAGGCGCGTTGCCATCTTTCATAGCGCGGCGCACGGCGTCGGCAAGGAAGGCGTCCCAGTCTTTGTAGGCCGGAGGAAGCCAGTCGGGGCTGGCGTGCATCACGATCTCCTCTTCAGCGAAATTGGATTCGGACCACTGGTAGTGTTCGGCATCGTCTTTGCCAAGTTTGGGCTCCAGCAGCATGGTACGCAGCGTGTAGCGGGTCCGCGTGACGAGCGAGGCAGCGGCGGAATCGATGGAAAGGTGGCCATCCCAACTGCGCATCAGGTCCGCGGCTTTGCGGAGTTTGTCGTCGGCGTTCGCGGTGTGGTCAATCGCGTAGGAGAGGCGATGGCCGAGTTCCTGGTCCATCTCGCTGTAGATGTCAGTCTGGACCGCGAGCATGTCGGCGGGCTTGAGCTGGTCGCGGCCTTGCAGAAGCTTGTAGATGCGCTCGATGCGGTAGGGGTCGGCCCATTCGTTGGTGAGCGGGTATTTCGACTTGTCGGTCGTGACTTGGGAGTTAGCAGTGGCCAGAAATCCGGATGGAGGGTCAAAGGCGTTGGGCATGTCGTCGAAGGGGATGTAGCCCTGCCACTCATGCGCGGTATCTGTAATGGGCATGTTGGCCAGTCCTGCGGGCCGAAGCGGTATACGGCCGACTGCGTGGTATCCGATGTGACCCTGGTCGTCGGAGTAAACGACGTTTTGTGTGGGCCAGTTCCATTGGGAAAGCGCCGACGAGAAGTCGGTCCAGTTCGATGCCGTGTCGAGAGCGTAAACCGGAATCGAATTCAAGGTAGTGTCGTAGAGCGCCCACTTGAGAGCGATGGCACGGGGATCCCTGGTGAAGACGGGATCAAGCAGCGGACCATGGTTAGTGAGGCGCACGTCGTAGTTGACGTCTTTGCGTCCGCGTACATGGATGGTTTCGTGATCGACATTGAGCGTGTGCCAGTTCCCATCTGCAACCTGGAAGTTGCCTTTTCCATCAAGCTTCTCGATGTAGAGGTCCTGAACATCGGCATAGAGGGCGGTGAATCCCCAGGCGACATGCTCGTTGTGTCCGGCTATCACGAAGGGCATTCCAGGCAGGGTGACTCCGGCGGCGTGGAAGCCGGGTGCGCGCAGGTCGGCCATATACCAGATGTTCGGCACGTTGAGGCCGAGGTGCATATCGTTCGAGAGCAGCGGTTTTCCGCTCGCTGTATGTTTGCCGGCGATAACCCAGTTGTTGGAACCCGGTGTGCAGCCGTCACAGGCGCGTTGGCCAGGCAGATCGCGGAGCGCGTCGAGATCTGTGCTTGGAACGGCGAGGGTCTGGGTGCGCTCGTCGTCCTCGTCGTCGCTGGTAGAAGGCGGCTGAGGATGCGGTTGGCTAAGGTCGAGCAATTCGCCGGTGGGGGGATGGTCACGCCACGAACCCACGGGGTAGAGATCGGACTCAAGCTTGGGACTGTGAAGTCTGGCGGCAATGCGCTCGCGCGAGAGCTTGGTGTACCAGTGCGTGTCGAGCATGTCGACCATCATCATTCCGATGCTGATGCAGTCGACTCCGGTCCATGGCTGCGGCTTGTAGTGCAGCAAGTGGAACTCCGGCGGCAACGAATCCTGGTGCTGCGTGATGTAGAGATTTACGCCGCGCGCATAGGCTTCGTAGCGGGCGCGCTCTTCCGGCGCCAGGTTTGCATAGATGCGATGCGCGGTATTGCGAAACTGGAACATGCGCTGAGCCTTGTCGTGGCGCAGCAATGAGGGACCCATCACCTCGGCCAGTTCGCCGTTGGCACTGCGGCGGTAAGCATCCATCTGCCAAAGGCGATCCTGCGCAGTGACGTAACCCTGCGCGACGAACATGTCCTCTTGCGTCGCTGCGTCGATGTGGGGAACGCCGTGCTGATCGCGACGGATGGTGACAGGGGCGGAGAGCGCCGGTGCGCTTTGCGATGCAAAATGAATGTCGCCATCGAGGACCGGAAGCGCGGCCTTTGCGGCGGAACGGAGCCAGAGGATTCCAACGGCGGCTAGCGCAACGAGGATCGCCACCAGCCACGCGGCAGTGAAGAAGACATATCTGGGCCAGCGGCGTTTCCGGCGACGTGGTTCCGCCGCAGGATAGGCTCCAGATGCTAAGTTGGCTGCGTGGGATTCCGACATGGGTCAACTACAGAATAACGCTGTGGTGGTTCTGAGCGTGCAGAACCCGTTTCACGTGGTGATCATCATTCCCACCCCGTTATTTCAGTGCGAGCCGTCGTCGTGGCGCAATTCGATCACATCCGCCTTCGCATACGTTCACTTCAGCTTGCTAACTGTTCCCTCACGGGATTCGCGGAAATTTGAGCAGGTCCGGGCCGACGATAGATGACGACCAGCCACGCCAGCAGGAGCAGCACAATCGGGATAATCAGCAGGCTGCCTTCGGGTCCGTCGGCGCCTCCGCTCCACAGCGGATTGCCGCCGGTCCTGGTGCTGAGGAAGTGTCCAGAGGCCACCATCCCGCTGTCGGCCGTGCCATAGAAGTAGGTTTCCGCCCAGTCCCATGCAGCGTGGCAACCAATGGCCCACCAGGCCGATCCGGTCAGCCAGATGCTGACACAGAATACGAAACCTATGAATGCGGCCGCGAAGATGCCGATCCAGTTTTCGCCATTGTTGCCGGTGTGGCCGAATCCAAAAAGTGTTGAAGTCAGCCAGGCTGCCTGCCAGAAGCCGGAGCTTGGCGCTTTATTCAGATGCAGCAAAAGGCAGGGGCCCACGCCGAGCAGGGTGATCACATAGACACCCCACGCGCCATTGCCCCTGGTTCTCATGATGAGAGAGCCGCACATCAGGGCGATGAGGCCGGCGGCCCACCAGAAGTTGATGCCGCGCGTCAGCGTGTACTGCAGGTAGCAGCGCATCGAGCCTTCTTCAAAGCAACCGACAAGAAGAAAGACAGCACCCCATACCGCTGCGTACTTGAAGATTTGCGAGCCCTGCAGAGCGACAGGGCCGAAGTGGAGCCACCCACCCCAGGCCATTGCTCCCACAAGTACCGACAAGGCGGCAAAGCCAACCACCAGGCCACTGAAGAAGTGCCTCACACGGTGAGGCCCCCGCAGGTTGTAGTCGAGGATGGTGCGGTGCTCGATGGCGGCGACGATGGCGACGCAGGCAGTAAGCAGGATCAGTTCGAAAAGTTCGCCGTAGAAGGCCTGTTTGGGGCCGAATCCGGTTCCCGCCGTCACCAGATGCCACTTGCGGATCACGTAGGACGATACCTTGCCCAGGAGGGCAAGCAGAGACACGACGAGCAAGATAGACCAGCCGGCGCGCAGTCCCTGGGGGCCAATGAAGATCCATCGCAGGCCGCGGTAAGGCTCCTCGGAATCTTGTTTTGGCAAGTCCGGGTACATCGAGTCATGTGGGCCTGGTTGGGTAGGTTCGAGCGCGGAATGAGTTTGCTCGGTCTCCGGATCCATGGTTGCTCCTTGAAAGGATGGTTGCGATTGTCGCAGTTGTCGCGATCTCGTTTGGAGAGAATTCTACTGGAGTATCCATACGAATGAGCAGGAGCCTGGGTTCAAGTCAATTCCTTGCTTCAGCTTCCCTATTCCGGCTCCTTGACTTAATGAGCCAGCCGCATGATTCTTAATCTTCCGGCTCTACCGGATTCTGGCTCAAGGAGTTGTGGCAGTTGCGGGTTAAAGTCTTCTATCACGATAAGTGCTTTGACGGAGCCTGCTCCGCATCGTTGTTTACGCGGTT
>NZ_JBARMD010000746.1:0-7209 GCF_049802275.1 Occallatibacter sp.
CAACGACGACGTATCCGGCGTGCCAGCCGCTGTATAAGAAGCCGAACAGTTCGCCCGTTCACAAATCGCTGAAAGCGTTGTGGTGGGTACTGGAGGTGCTGCCGCATATCTTCTACGACAAGGACCGAGACAAGGAACTGCACCGCATTCCATTGGGTGCATGGCGACAGATTCCGGATGGTGCGCTGGTACATTCGTCGGTCATGCAGCGGCTGAAAGATCCCGTCGCTGAGTACTCACCGAAAAATGTGAAGGCGACGGAGTTGACGGAGTGGACGGATGGGCCGAAGGATCCGGCGGGGAACCCAATTCTCTACGTGTATCGGGCACCAGCTCCGGCGGTCAATGAGAGGGCGTGGATTCGTCCGCTGGTCCTGTGGTCGGTGGGAATCGTGGAGGTTCTGCTGGGGCTGACGGTTGTGTTCTTTGCGCTTAGAGGATGCGCGTGGGTGGTTGCACACCTGGAGCGCGTGCTGTGCCGCCTGGGTTGCTGTTGAGCAGATTTGCTGTCATCACTTCGGTTGCGGACAATGAGATGCCTAGGCGGCAGATCAGAGGCTCAGATACCCGAACTGCGCTGATAAGAACCTGCGGTGGAAAGAATATCTTTCGATCCGGACCCATTTCCAATCGGACAACTATCTAAAGGCCGCCTGGCTTAGCTCTGATCATGACGAGCACTGAGCGAATACTAGACGCCAAATCAGCAATCGGGAATGGCGGTCCCCGCTCATTTCCAGGCCAGGAATACTCCAACACAGACGCAGGCCATCGCGGCAGTAGCAATCCAGCCGGTCCACAGCAGATATGAAGGGATTTTGAACTTGCCCATGACCTTACCGCTTGATGCCATCAGCATGATCACCGCCATCAGAGGAGCGGCCGCTAGTCCATTCAACGCCGCGGCCCAAAACAGCGCCTTGACCGGATCGAGGTGAAGAAAATTCATCAGCAAACCAATCACGGTTGCAATGCCGATGACCCCATAGAACTGTGGTGCCTGGGCAGGTTGGCTTTCCAGACTGGTTTTCCATTTGAAGCCTTCACCAATGCCGTACGCCGCCGATGCTCCAAGTACCGGCACGGCCAGTAAGCCGGTTCCGACAATCCCGCAGACAAAAAGCAGGCTGGCGAACCGACCGGCAATCGGCCTCAGGGCGGAGGCTGCCTGCGCGCATGTTGAGATGTTCGTGATGCCGTGTGCATGCAAGGTAGCCGCGGCGGTGAGGATGATGAAGAAAGCAACTGTATTCGAGAAGGCCATCCCAACCATTGTGTCGGCATGGATCCGTTGCAGCTGCTTTCCCGCCTGGGACGGCGCACGTTTTAGCGCTTCCTCGCCGCGATTGTTCTTTACCTCTTCGGCTTCTTGCGAAGCCTGCCAGAAGAACAGGTAGGGACTGATCGTGGTTCCCAGGACAGCGATTAGCGCTACAAACGATTCGCGTGAAAGTTCCATGCGAGGAACAAGCGTCGCATTCAGCACCTCGCGCCACGAGACGCGAACCATAAATGCGACGCCGATGTACGCAAACAGCGAGAGCGTCAGCCACTTCAGGTATTTGGCATAGGAAGTGTATGGAACAAAAAGGACAGTCAAAAGGGAGAAAACGCCGAATATGACAGTAAAGAGCGTAGCGGTTCGGGGAACGAGCAACGCCACTGACGATCCCATAGCACCGATGTCGGCACCCAGATTGAACACATTGGCCACCGACATAAGCAACAGCACGGCAACAAGAAGGGGCTTGGGATAATTTTTGCGAAGGTTGGCGGCGAGTCCAGAACCCGTCACCCGCCCAATGCGACCGCAGATTTCCTGGATCGCCGCCATCAGCGGGTAAGACAGGACCATGGTCCACAGGAGCGTGTATCCAAACTGCGCACCCACCTGCGAATAGGTCGCGATACCGCTCGGATCATCATCCGAGGCTCCGGTAACCAGACCCGGACCTAATTTGGACAAGAGCCCGGAGATGAAGCCCCTTGCGCTTTTCTTCTGCGCATTGTCAGGTCCAGCCGAACGCTTTCTGTGAGCCGTAGATGGTCTCATTCCCGCCCGATCCTGACGCCTGCAACCATCCAAGGGTCCGTCTTGTTCTACGGGATGCTTTCGCCTGGTTGCGTCTGTTCCATTTCCCGATCGGCTGTCGATTGTTCTCTTTCTCAAGCTTTGCTCTCGTCCGGCTCGGGTTTGCAAACCGTCTTAAATAGATGAATTGTGGATCTCGTCTAAAAGTATGATTCAGAAATCCATGGGCAGGGTTGCTATGGAGCAGACGAAAGCCTATCGCTTGTCGTTGGAGCATTCTCGATTTTGACTTCTCTGAATTCGCCTTTATGAAAAAGTAGATCCTCTGCTACGCCTTAAGTGCTCATCGACGTCTTCGCGTCCATCCTTCGTAGATTAGGGCCAGTTCGCGGCACTGTCTCATGCAAGCTCCCCGGCTTCAACCAAGGCCCGCTGAAGGTGCGCTTATTGCGCTGTCGGAAATGGGCCAGCGCATGACCAAGTGCGGCTTTCCAGGTAGTGAGAGATTCGGACAGAAGTGAACGAAGGTATCCTTCGGCTATTCTTGATGTGCTCTTGGACATCTCTGAACCTGGGAAAGTATTCGCCTTAACGGATGGGGTGCGCGTTGTGTCGAATTTCAAAATGGTGAGTGTCGCGACGAGAAACAAATCTCGTGCAATTGCAGTTCAAGCTATGCTCGCAATCATTGTGGCAACCGTTGCGGGACGCGCGTCTGCGCAGGTGGAGTACGTTGATCCGACCATCGGAAACGTCGGGATCCTGCTGGTTCCGACTCGTCCGACGGTGTACATGCCAAACAGCATGATTCGCGTCTACCCGATGCGGGCGGATGCGATGGACGATCGCATCGAGTCATTCCCCCTGACTATCAACTCTCATCGCATGCAGGAACTGTTCAGCTTGATGCCCGGTGAAGACGGCAGGCCAGCCGTCTGGGATCAGGAAACGACAACGCCTTACTACTACTCCGTCTACCTCGGTGATGAGCGCGTTCGCACGGAGTTTACGGCCACGGAGCGCAGTGGTTATTTCCGCATGACGTTTGCCTCAGGGAATGCTTCCGTGGTGCTTGCGAACCGTCTCGCCGGCGAGATACATGTTCAGCCGGGAGGAGCGGTCGTTGGCGAAGAACGGTTCAACGACATGGCTGCGTTTGTCTACGGCGAGTTCAGCGCACCCGTCCAATCGAAACTCGAAGCCATCGGCGGCAAGTCGCGCCTTGCCGTCTCAAGCCCTAGCGCCAAGGTCCTGGAGTTTCGCTATGGTATCTCCTTCATCAGCGCCGAGCAGGCCAAGAGAAATCTCAACCGCGAGATTCCAGCCTGGGGGTTCGAGCGAGTCAAAGATGCGGGAAAGAAACGATGGAACGAGACACTCGGCCAGATTTCGGTGGAAGGTGGCACGGAGGCGCAGCGCAGAGT
Source organism: Occallatibacter sp. (assembly GCF_049802275.1). Classification (NCBI taxonomy): domain Bacteria; kingdom Pseudomonadati; phylum Acidobacteriota; class Terriglobia; order Terriglobales; family Acidobacteriaceae; genus Occallatibacter; species Occallatibacter sp. The sequence goes on from NZ_JBARMD010000746.1 coordinate 3,457, forward strand.
TTTCTATACCGCTCTCTATCGGTGTTTCGAACGGATGATCAACATCACCGAGGATGGCCGCTATTACAGCGCCTTCGATCACAAAATCCATGAAGATGCGCGTCCCTTCTATGTCGATAATTGGCTCTGGGATACCTTCCGCGCTCTGGAGCCCCTTCAGACGCTGCTCAATCCAGAAATGGAAGCAGACAAGATCCAATCCTACGTCCGCATGTACCAGCAATCCGGCGTTATGCCCACGTTCGCGATTCTCACCGGAAATTACGCATGCATGAATGGCAATCACGCCGCACCGTGGTTTGCCGACGCATGGTTCAAGGGTGTACGCAACTTCGATTTGCCGACGGCTTACGAGGGAATACGCAAGCGATCTCTCGACATGACGCTGCTCCCGTGGCGCCTGGGCCCCAAAACTCCTCTGGACGATTTTTACAACGAGCACGGGTTTATGCCCGCTCTTCGACCCGGCGAGAAAGAGACGTACCCCGAGGTCCATCCCTTTGAAAAGCGTCAGCCCGTCCCTGTCACGTTGGAGAACAGTTTCGACGATTGGAACATCGCTCAGCTCGCGCGTGAGTTGAAGAAGCCGGAGGATGAGCAACTCTTTCTTAAACGATCTGCAAATTTCAAAAACCTCTTCCGAGCCGACAAAGGGTTGATGTGGCCAAAGGACGCCGAAGGAAAGTGGATTGAGCCCCTCGACCCTAAATTCGACGGTGGAATGGGCGGACGCGACTACTACGACGAAAATAATGGGTACACGTACACCTGGGATGTGCCGCAGGATTTCAACGGCTTGATCGCGTTGATGGGTGGTACAGGCAAAGCTGAGGAGAATCTGGATCAGCTCTTTCGCGCGCCGCTAGGCCGATCAAAATATGAATTCCAGGCGAAGTTTCCCGATTCCACTTCCATGGTTGGGCAGTTTTCGATGGGGAACGAACCAAGCTTCCCCATCCCCTATATCTATGACCGTCTCGGCGCTCCGTGGAAGACGCAAAAGCGAGTCCGCATGCTTTTGGAATCGTTCTTCACTGACGAATTGCAGGGTGTTCCCGGTGACGAAGACGGCGGCGGCATGAGCGCGTTTGTGGTCTTTTCGATGCTCGGTTTCTATCCGGTAACGCCCGGCCTGCCGATCTATGACATCGTTAGTCCGGTGTTCGACAAGGCGACGATTCACCTCAAAAATGGAAAAGACTTTGTAATTCTCGCGCGCAACAATTCCGCTAGCAACAAGTACGTGCAGAGTATTCGGCTGAATGGTCGCCCGCTCGATCAGGTCTGGTTCAGGCACTCCGAGATAGCAAATGGCGGCACGTTGGAACTCGTTATGGGCGATATGCCGAATACCTCCATTGGTTCGAAAGCCTCCGAGCTTCCGCCGGCGTCTGCCTCTGTGAAGCCCGAACAATATGTCCATTGAGGATATCCGCGAAGCAGATTTTTGCGCGTGAAGAAAGATTGTGGAAGTTGATGATGCAGCCTCATCGCATCGCAAGACAAATTGAACGAAAGGCGAAACGCCGGATTTATTGGATCTTCGCGGGCTTCTTCGCCCGACCCGCATTGCGGTTCGCCTCGGCCCCAGACTTCGGCTTCTTCTCCGTGACGGCCTCGTCGAGCAATCGGCCGACTGAATCGAAACCCGCGCGCGGTCCTGTCCAAAGTAGCTGGTCCACATTATCGAAGAGAGGAATATCCGTCCTGAGAGTGGCAAGAGTTCTAAAGAGGAGTGCGAGTTTTCGCTCGCGCACAAGAGTTGCGGCCAATGAAGCGGAGTTCATCACGTTCATATGCCACTCCTGAGCCGAGGCTGGGATGGATTCGATGTGGCCGAACTTCGCCAGAACAGACGAGGTGGATTTTGCTCCCCATCCTGCAAGGCCCGGATAGCCATCGGCGGAATCGCCAACCAGCGCGAGGTAATCCGGGATTGACGCAGGAGGCACGCCGAATTTGGCTACAACGCCAGCTTCATCGAGGGTGACTCCGGTACGTCGAATCAACTGCACCACCCGCGATCCCTGAACGCACTGGGCAAGGTCCTTGTCGGGAGTGCATATGACAACCTGCTCGACGCGAAGGTCTTTCAAGGCCTGCGCCGCCCCGGCCGCGAGGGCGTCGTCAGCTTCAAATTCCACCATCGGCCACACAACGATGCCGGCTGCGGCGAGAACTTCCTCAAGGATTGGAAACTGCGAAAGCAGATCAGGTTCAATCCCTTCACCGGTCTTGTAACCAGCCCAAAGTTGATTGCGAAACGACTCGATTACATGGTCGGTGGCAACGCCGATATGTGTGACGCCTTCGCGCATCATGGCCAGCATCGATGCAAGCACGCCGCGCACCGCTCCCACTTCGCGACCCCGCGCATCGCGCGCCTTTGGCACCGCAAAGTAGTGGCGAAACAGCTCATACGTTCCGTCAACCAAATAGACTTTCAAAACGAATCTCCGCAATCACCTTAGCTGACAGATGAAAGAGAAGCAATGAGAGAGCTCGCAGCCACTGTGGGCAGTTGTGCAGCATATGCGGATCTCGGGTCCAACCGTGGCGAACGGATCATTCTGAAACGGAGCCAATGTCGAGATTAGAATTGCGAACAGGCGCTTATGCCCGACGAATGATTCAGATGATTGAGGTACCGATCGAATTGATGCGGATCGACAGATGAACCCATCCCTCGAAACATGGACGAACGAAGTCGTTCGCGAACCGGAGACAGCGCGAGCGCCCGCCCCGCGCATAGTTTCGATCGATATCTTTCGCGGATTGACGATGGCCGTGATGATCTTTGTCAACGCTCTATCAGAGGTGCGGGGCCTGCCCTGGTGGACATATCACGCTCACGCCAAAGACAACGTCATGACCTACGTGGACATGGTGTTTCCATTCTTCCTGTTTGCGGTAGGTCTGTCTCTCCCCTTGTCAGTAACCCGGCGGCTCCGGCGCAAGCCATCCATGGTAGCCTTGTGGGCTCACATCGCATTGCGTGCGCTGGCGCTGGTTGTATTAGGAGAGATCCTCGCCAACGCGGAAAAAGCAGATGCGGCGCGGATGGGAATGCGAGGCAGTACCTGGGGGCTCCTCGCGCTGATTTGCGCAGCCTTGTATCTGAATGTTTATGGAAAATCTTTGCGCGCCCAACGCTACGGCCAGATACTTCGCGTGATTGGATTCGCCGGCGTGATTGTGCTGCTTGCACTGTTTCGCCGCTCTACATCCAATGGCCGAATCGCCTGGCTCGACGGCTCCTACCCGGAGATACTCGGGCTCATTGGATACAGCCACCTCGCCGTCGCGATCCTGTATATTCCAACCCGTCGCTGGGCGTGGGCGCCAGTCGCGTGGTTTGCCCTGCTGCTCGCGTTGTGTGCCTTCTCCACTGCGGGATGGCTGGTTTTCCCCGGGCGCTTTCCTCTTTATGTGTGGCCGTTCGGTAATGGCGCGATGTGTTGCATCATCATGGCCGGCACCGTTACTTCATCCATCTATCTGTCAGCGACGGTCCGCGGCACCCTGCATCATGCTATATATCTCGCCTTAGGTTTCGGTCTCCTGGCATTTGCCACGGGATGGATGCTTACGCCGCTCGGCATCTCGAAGATTCGCGCCACGCCAACATGGTCGCTCTATAGCATCGGAGCAGCCGTTCTGTTATTCACACTGCTGTACTGGATTTGTGACGTGAAGCAGTGGCAGCGCTGGGCTTTTCTTATCAGACCCGCAGGCTCGAATACTCTTCTGACC
>NZ_JBARMD010000747.1:0-1824 GCF_049802275.1 Occallatibacter sp.
GCCTCGCATTGGGTGGGGGATGTTTCTTTTAAGTGGGAAAATCCTCGCCCCGGCCTCTATGGAGAGTCAAGCAAAATCACGATGCAATTGATTACTGCCGTGAAAGCGGGTCTGATGGGTTTTAGCAAGATTTGCTTTAGGGTGCAAGATTCACCAATCGCCAGTAATGGCGCGGGGATGAAGCGTGCTTGGTCGTTGCAACATTTGCTACTGTTTTCCGGTGTTTGGAACCGGCTCACGGGCAGGAAGATGACCTGACCGTGATCTCCATCCTCCGCACAGTCTGAGGGACCGCCGACTCAACAGTGAGCGCCCCGATTCTCCGGCCGCATGATCTCGATGTGAATCGACGCCTGGATCGCCGACCCGTGGGCGTCATTGGCTGTGTTAAGGGTTGTTTGGAGTGTCTGTCATACGTTTCCTCGAAATAGCAGGTTCCAGGGTGAAATCGAACGAAGCGCCCTTACTACGGAGCGCGCTGAATGCCATAAAGGTGGATGCCAGAAAACAACGACGATCAATGCTCAATGACCACCTTGCCTCTGCTGCCTCTTGCAACCATGCTGTATGCGTCTGCGATCTCGTCTAGTCCGAACCTGCGTTCTGCCAGCAGCGGTTTCAGTTGACTCTGCCCTGCGAGATTTCCTGCCTTTTGAAGAATCTCCCCATGATGTGCACGATGCATTCCCGTCAACAGCGGCATCAGGGTGAAGACGCCTGAGTACGTAGCCGCGCGAAATGAAAGTGGCGCAAGTGAGTGCATACCCCAACCAAGACAGCTTACGACGTGGCCGGTGTAGCGTTTGACGGCCGCGAACGACGCGTCCAGTACTTGACCGCCGAGAGTGTCATAGACGATGTCGAAGCCTTCGCCACCGGTGTGCTCAGCGATGTACTCTTCGACTGGCGCATTTCGGTCGATCGCGACCACGCCCAACGCGTCGAGTATCGATCGCTTGTCGCTTGAAACGGTTGCAAAGACTTTTGAGCCAAACGCGAGGGCGATCTGCACCGCGGCATACCCGACACCGCCGACGCCGGCATGCACCAATACGGTTTGTCCGGCGTGCACGCCCGCGCGATCAACGAGACCCTCCCATGTAGTGATGGTGGCAAGTGGAAGCGCTGCCGCCTGCTGCATCGTCAGCGTCTTCGGCTTGGGAGCGAGCAACCCGACGTCAGCGACTACGAATTCCGCCAGCGTTCCCTGCAATCCGCCCACTCCACCGACCATCCCGAACACTTCGTCTCCAGGCTGAAACTCAGTGACGCCCGGACCCTTGGCTTCAACGATTCCAGCCATATCCAGACCGAGTACGGCAGGAAGCGGCTGCTTTGCATGGTGCGCCTCCCCGGCGCGAATCTTAGTGTCCAACGGATTTACACCACTCGCGCAAATCCTTACGAGAACCTGACCCGGCCTCGGCTCTGGCTTCGTGACATCCACTTCTTGAAAGGGGCCGTTCGTTACCTCAACAACGTATGTCTTCATCAGCTACTCCTCTGCGAGCCTGTTGAGAAAAGGGATTCGGGCGCGCACATCAAGGCAACCACGCCGGAGCGAGATTCGAAATGAACCTGGTTTGTTTCGCCGCAACATCAGCGGGCAAGCGATGCTCACTGAGCCCTGGCCCGTCGTAGCATCGATAGGCCATTTGATTCCCAGAAGCATCAGCCTGCACGAATTCGATGGACTTCGGAGTATCCGGTATCCGGCCGCCAAACCAATGTGGGTCTTCGCGTTGAAACCAGGTGACGAGGGCGAGCACACTGCCCTGAGGAGCGACAGGTGATTCACTAGTGCCGTTGCCCCGAGCTCTTATC
>NZ_JBARMD010000748.1:0-2097 GCF_049802275.1 Occallatibacter sp.
GTCTGGAGGGCGAGTGGCCATTCCTCCAATATAAACGGGGCCGGCGTCTCAGGATGTCGACATCGTTTCGTTCATTTTGAAGAGCGATCGTTTGCGCTGTGAGAACTTGAAGGTAAGGATCAGCTCCGCCGCATGGACGCCAGCGTATTGCTGATCAAAGCCCTAGGAGGGGGATGGACCGTATCCGAGCTGCCGAAAACAGCGGAACTGCACTAGTCGTAACAGTTGTTTCCGACCGCCTGTTGGCAACGATTGGCGCTATCGCAGTCCTGGTCTCCGCGTCCTGAGGTGAAAGGAGCACACGATGAAACAAGCAGACGACAGATCACGCCGTTACTTTCTCAAGGCGAGCTCGATTTTGGGTGCGGCAGTCGCGTTCAGTCCAAGAGCGATCGGCGAGGCATTTGCGGATTGGAAACGCAAAACTACTCCACCGGAGGCCGCTGTGACACGGACAAGTGCCAGAGAACAAGACGCTGGGCAAGCAGCTGACAAGAATGCGATTCGTCCGTTTCGGGTAAACGTTCCAGAGGTGGAACTCGCCGATTTGCGCAGGCGCATCAACTCGACAAGGTGGCCCGATCGCGAAACGGTGACAGATGAATCGCAAGGTGTGCCGCTAGCGACGATTCAAGAACTTGCCCACTATTGGGCGACAGACTACGACTGGCGCAAGTGCGAAGCGAAACTCAACGCCCTGCCGCAGTTCATCGCCGAAATCGACGGTCTCGATATTCATTTCATTCACGTACGGTCGAAACATGAAAACGCTTTGCCGCTGATCGTCACGCACGGATGGCCCGGATCAATCATCGAGCAACTGAAGATTATCGATCCACTTACCAACCCGACGGCACATCGCGGGAGCGCTTCGGACGCCTTCCATCTCGTGATTCCATCGCTTCCGGGGTTCGGGTTTTCAGCAAGGCCCACTACACCGGGCTGGGGTCCGGAGCGCACTGCAAGTGCCTGGGTAATGCTGATGAAGCGCCTTGGATACGCAAGATTTGTGTCACAAGGCGGCGATTTGGGTGCCGGCGTGTGCACAATGATGGCAAAACAGGCGCCTCCGGAATTGCTGGGAATTCACACAAACTTCCCTGGAACTATTCCATCCGACAGTGCGAGGGCGCTCCAGTGCGGCGATCCCCCACCATCCAGTCTCTCAGCCGACGAAAGACGCGCGTACGAGCAGCTCACAGTATTATTCGCGAAGCGGCGAGCCTACGCACAAATGATGGCGACTCGCCCGCAAACGCTGTACGGATTTGCGGATTCGCCCGTGTGCCTGGCAGCTTGGCTCTTTGATCACGGTGATGGTTATGGCCAGCCCGCGGCGCCGATCACTTCGGCAGTACTCGGACGCACGATTGCTGGACACTCCGCAGGTGACCTGACACGAGACGATGTGCTCGATGACTTCACACTTTACTGGTTGACGAACACGGCGATTTCTGCGGCTCGATTCTATTGGGAACTTCACCTCAATCTTTATAACGCGGCCAATGTCTCCATCCCAGCTGCCGTGAGCGTCTTTCCCGGCGAGAACTATCAAGCCCCGCGAAGTTGGACGGAGCGGGCGTATCACAAACTCATCTACTACAACCAAGTAGACAGAGGCGGACACTACGCGGCCTGGGAGCAGCCGCAACTGTTTTCAGAAGAGGTCCGCGCGGGCTTCCGATCACTACGGTGAGGTTCTTCACAAGAGAGGAGAAAATGATGACCCAATCCAGCGCTACGCAGCGAGGCAGCGAGCAGGCAAATGCGCAGTTCAACACCGACCGCACCCATCCGGGCCGGTGGACGATCACCTTCAGCAACCCGCCGATCAACATGTTTCTTCCCACAACGATCGTCGAATTGGGAGCGCTAATGACCGACCTCGATGCCGACCCGTCCGTGAAAGTCGTAGTGTTCCAGTCGGCGAATCCCGATTTTTTCATCGCCCATCTCGACGTAGCCAAGGCAGCTGAACGGCCAGAGGTGCTGGGTCTTTGGCGCGAGTTTGTCCTGCGCCTCGCGTCCGCGCCAGTGGTGAGCATCGCCAAGGTTCACGGCCGCACGCGCGGAATCGGGAACGAGTTCGTGCTGGCC
>NZ_JBARMD010000749.1:0-5667 GCF_049802275.1 Occallatibacter sp.
AATCCACGCTGAGTTGCCGCTGCATCAGATCACCGCCGTGCTCGCTGGCTGGCTGCGCAAGCTAGAACCGCTGGGCCACGGCAATCTCGAACCCGTCTTCATCACACGCAATGTCCGCATCGTCTCCGCACCACGCGTCATGAAAGAACGCCATCTTCGCCTGGAACTGGCGCAGCACGACGGCGTAGCTGCGACCCGCGCCGTCGGCTGGGACATGGCTGCACGTTCGGCTGAATTGGGCCTGTCGCAGGGCTCGCGTATCGATGTCGCCTACCGCATCCGCGAGAACCTTCATCCCGACTTCGGCGGACTCGAAATCGAAATCGCCGGGCTTCAACCCCCTACGGGCTGATCCGCGCAGCCGGGGTTTCCATCCGCATACACAAAAGCCCACGGCATGCCGTGGGCTTTCTGGTTAATCTCGCCAGATTCACAGCTTCTGACTATTTGTGCTCTTTGGGCTCCTTCGGCTCGTGCTGAGATTGCGCATGCGGCTGCTCATGCTGTTGAGCTTGATGAGACTCGTTGTGAGGTTGTTGGTTGTTGCCGTGCGGCTGCTGGGCGTTCCCGTGCTGTTGCTGGTATTCCTGCTTATGCTGTTGTTGCTGATGCTGTTGCTGTTGCTGTTGCTGCTGATATTGCGGCCGGCTCTCGGCGCCGTGGTTATTGTTGTACGAGTTCTGTTGCGGCCTTGAGTTGTTTTCCGCGGCGTGGTTGTTGTTGTAGCCCATGGGCCGCTCGGCTGCTGCAGTATGCGGATTTCCACCGTTGTTCTTCGCATAAAAGCCGCGATCGGAACGCGCCGCCTGCATGTGCTGCTCCTGTACCGAGGTCGCTGCCATGTGATGTTCGTTCATTGCCACTCGCTCCTCGGGTCCAGGTTCATGGCGAATACCGCCTTCGCCCCCGCTGTAGGAGACACGGTGTTCGTTGACGATCGTGTTGCGCTCCACCACGGTGCGATCGACATAGGTGTTGTGGATGTACACGTTGTTCACGTGCACCACGGCGGTGTTATACACAAAATCGTGTCCGCGCCACATGCCGCCCACAAAGCCAACGCCCATGTAACCGAACCCATAGTTCACGCCGCCATAGAAGCCCACGTGCGGTCCCCAGTATCCGGGATGAAAAACGTAGAGCCCGCTTGACCAGCCCCAGTAGGGCGGCGTCCATAGCGCGCCACTATAAGGCGCAGGAACCCACGCGCCCGGCACCCAGAAGTAGCCGTCGTCGCCGTAAGACCAGTAACCCGGCGTCCACATCCACCCCGGCTGCGGGCAGGGCGGCTGATCATAGACCGGCAACACCGGCGGAGCAAAGCCGACACTGATTAACACACCCGCAAAAGAAGATGCGGGGACAAGAGAAAGCAGAAGCGCTAAAAGAACCCAGCGCGATTTGCGAAGTAAACCCATGGGAACCCTCCTCGAATTTCATGAACCCGTTTCCGAGCGGCATCCATCTTGCCCCGCCCGCCGGGATTGTTGACCTTGCGCGGCCTGAAGCTGCGATGACGATGCAAGATCAGCTAAAAGCCAGGAAGCAACAGCTTCTCGCTGCCGGCCCGCTCTTCAAGGCCAGATCGTTATCGATACAGCTTGCCGCATATTTAGACTACGCAGGCATAAACCCATGGCGCCACGGAAAGTTGCACCGCGCTTGGGCACTTTAGTTATGTCAATTGAGTAGATCGCAGTGGGCACACAACTTAGCGCGTGCCCCACTGCTGGAACGAATCTATTTGGTTAGTAGCGGTAACTCAGGCCCGTTCCGAAGACGCTGTTGGCCTTTAGATCGATCGGGATCACTACATACGGCGGATTGGGAACACCGGTCGGGACTGCGGTATGCCCGATCACTCCAGCCACATGGCCGATACCTATATCAAACGCAAAGTGCGGATTGTCCTTTTGCGTCACGCGCACCGCGTAGTCCATGGTGGTTGGAATGTGCGCGCCGCTTCCCGGGGGGAACAGGATTGCGCCGAGGTTCACCACGTTTGGAGGTTGCTGCGTAAATCCAATCGCGGGTACAGCCGCCAGGTTATGCCCCAGTGGAATCGGAATCCCGAGGCCCCCAAAGAGCCGTCCCATAAACCGCGTAGACTGTCCGCCCAGCCCAAAGATCGACGCGTTCGTCATCTTGAAGCCGAAGTTCAGCAGAAACGGCACCGGCGGCTTCAACCACGTCTTCGTTGCTGCCACGTACACATCTTCGTTGGTATAGGACTTCAGAGTTCCGTAGAGTTTCTCGTTCAGTGCGCCGCTTACAAACTTGTCGTCCGTACGCACCACGAATCCCGCTCCGATGCCCGGCGTCCACGCTCCAAACTGCCCATCCTTGACGGCCACAACCTTGCCGTTGAATACGTTCATGCCCGAGTAGTCCCACAGGCTGCTGAACGCCGGGCTATTTCCTTCCGTGTGCACGCTGCGCGTATAACCAAATTCCGCCCGGTTCGCGATACCCTCTTCAATGCTGAACGTGTACACGTTGCCGATCACGCTCGATGCATTCACAAAATGAACACCAATCGCCGGATACGAGAAGACATGATCCTTGGATAAGACCACGTAGGCAGTCGGCGTGATAAAGCCACCGGTCTGTCCTTCCAGGGTCAGGTTCTGTGCGTTTATACGTGCAGTGGCAAACAGTACCATCGCAATTGCGCCAACGGCGGCGAGCCTTTTCAAGTAAGAGAGCATTAACATCCAATAACTCCAATTTCAGCGAGATTGAACGACCGCAAGTTTCCCTACCGTTAGAACAGGCGTACAGCGGCTTGTGATGTGTGCGGGATTTCCTGTCAGCCGGGTACCCCGGCGACCGCGGTAGTTGTCGAAGGGGTCGGACCGTGTCCGCTGCAACAACAGCCTGCAGCAGGACTAAAGAGAGACCGCGCGGCACATCGGCCGTCAAACAGATTGACTCCGACTTCGAATTAGGAATCAACTGTTTGTAACACAAATTCAGCAGGGTCGTCACCCCGCCCGCGGCACCGCGCGGCATTACGCATGGGTGGTAGACTCTCGGCATGCCGCGCGGATTGTTCATCACCCTCGAGGGCCTTGACGGCTCAGGTAAAACCACGCAAATCAAGCGCCTGGCTGCCTGGATGCAAAAGCGTGGTCTCGACCCGGTCATCACTCGCCAACCCGGTGGCACCCCCACCGGCGACCGCATCCGCGCCCTGCTGCTCGACTCCGGATCGACCCCGCTCGCACCCATGACCGAGATGGCTCTCATGTTCGCCGACCGCGCTCAGGCCATCTCCGAAGTAATCTCGCCGGCACTCTCCGCCGGCAAAGTGGTCCTCTGCGATCGATTCACTGACTCCACTGAGGCCTACCAGGGTGGCGGCCGCCAGCTCGGCTCAGAACGCGTGCTCGATCTGCACCGTCTGGTCTGCGGCAATCTGCAGCCAGACCTGACACTGCTGCTTCTCCCCTCGCTCGATTCAAGCCTCGCACGCGCGCGCAATCGCAACGAACGCACCGCCGCTCACACCGGCAAAGACGAGAATCGCTTCGAACTGGAGCAAGGCGAATTCTTCAAACGAGTCTGGGAAAAATACCGCGAAATCGCGAGACGCGAACCGGCCCGCGTAGTCCTCATCGAAGGCAATCTTTCCATCGACGAAGTCCACGAGCAGATCATCGAAGCCGTATCCGAACGCCTGATCGCCAGCTCACGCGCTCGCTGACTCCACATTCTCGACCTCTGCAGCGCGTAAACCCGGAACCAAACAAGCAGTCAAAACGTATGCATTCACACCCTCAGCCTCGGATTGAGTCGCGACCGTGGTCTGAACTCAGGAGGTCCATGCAATGTCCCCACATGCATATCCGTCAAGGCTACGTTCTGCATTTCACTTCGCCACAGCCGTCGCTATAGCGATTGGCTTACTCACACGTGCAGCGTACGCACAGACATCCCAGCCCGCTTCCCACCAGCCAGAAATGTCCGGCGGCATGGCCCACATGTCCGGGCACATGTACATGACCACCCTGCGTCCGAAACAACCCGGCGATCAGGCGAAAGCAGACGCGATCGTCGTTGCAGCAAAAGCAGCCATGGCTCCCTACGAGGACTACCACCGCGCTCTGGCCGACGGCTATCGCATCTTCCTTCCCAATATCCCGCAACCTCAATATCACTTCACGAAAGCCGCATACGGCATGGAGGCATGGAGCCACTTCGACCCCCTCAAGCCGACCTCGCTCCTCTACCGCAAGACTCCCGACGGCGGTTACAAGCTCATCGGGGTCATGTACACCGATCGCGTGGATGCAAGCGAAGATGAGATCAACAGCCGCATTCCTCTCAGCATCGCGCGCTGGCATCAGCACATCAATTTCTGCAAAGCGCCAGCCGGGCAAAAAGCCGCCTACTTTGGCCCCAATGCGAAATTCGGCCTGCTCGGCTCCATTCACACGCAGCAAGAGTGCGATGCGGCCGGCGGAGTTTTTCTCCCTCACGTCTTCGGCTGGATGGTCCACGTTTATCCCTACGAGTCAGACCCGGCAAAAATCTGGTCCGTCGACGATGACGACAACGGCCACGACAACATGGACCACTCCTCCATGCCCGGCATGAAAATGGATTAGCGAATCACAGACCTGGGGTGCCCCATCCATGACGCAGCGTTATCGCGGCATGGGTGGGAGACCACGAACCCCATGTCCATCCCTTCCCGCCATCGCCTCTTTCGTTCAGCGAACAGCCCGATCGGCTACATCCAAAGGTTCCACAACAAAGTAGCGCTTCTGAAACCAGAACGCGACATTCACCAGCCCGATCAAAGCCGGAACTTCAATCAGCGGCCCTACCACGCCCACAAACGCTTCGCCCGAATTCAATCCAAACACCGCCACGGCCACCGCAATCGCCAGTTCAAAGTTATTGCCGGCCGCGGTGAATGACAGCGTCGCTGACTGCGCGTAATTCGCCCCTAGCCGTTTACCCATCCAGAAGCTCACCAGAAACATGATCAGGAAATACACCACCAGCGGAATCGCAATGCGCACCACATCCAACGGCAACCGCACAATCAGGTCGCCCTTCAGCGAAAACATCACAAGGATCGTGAACAACAGGGCCACCAGCGTCAGCGGGCTGATGCGCGGAATAAAGCGCGTGCGATACCACTCCTCGCCCTTCAACCGAATCAGCACATAGCGCGTCACCATTCCCGACACAAACGGAATGCCAAGATAAATGCCCACGCTCTTCGCAATCTGCGCAATGCTCACATCCACAACACTGCCCTCGAGGCCAAACCAGCGCGGCAACACCGTGATAAATACCCACGCATAGAAGCTGTAGAAGAGCACTTGGAAAACGCTATTGATCGCCACCAATCCGGCCGCGTAATCCGTGTCGCCGTTCGCCAGTTCATTCCACACCAGCACCATCGCAATGCAGCGCGCAATGCCGATCAGGATCAACCCGCGCATGTAGGCCGGTTCTCCGCGCAGAAAGACGACAGCGAGCGCGAACATCAACGCCGGGCCGATCACCCAGTTCTGCAACAGCGACAGCCCCAGCACGCGCTTCCGGCGAAACACCTCGCCAAGCTTCTCATAGCGCACCTTCGCCAGCGGCGGAAACATCATGATGATCAGTCCGATGGCAATCGGAATGTTCGTCGTCCCACTCTGAAAG
>NZ_JBARMD010000750.1:0-3531 GCF_049802275.1 Occallatibacter sp.
GCCACAAGCAGCGCGATCAGCCCCGCCCAGATGGCTTCGCGCCCCAGCCGGTGCAGCGTCTCTCCAGCCGAGTGCTCCATCATGCGGCGCAGAATCACTTCCATCGCCGCTGTCTCAAACAACAGCAGGAGCACAAACAGCGCCATCAATTTTGCGAAGACTTTGCGCGTCAATTCAGGGCCTGCTCACGCTCGGACTTTGGCCTGCGGTTTTACTCACCCTTCGGGATCTCAAACCGGTACCCTGCACCGCGCACGGTCTTCAGGTAGCGCGGGTTCTCCGGGTCGACCTCGATTTTCTCACGGATACGACGTACGTACACATCGACCGACCGCGGCGTGACAAACCGCGCATCGCCCCAAACCGAGTCCAGCAAGTGATCGCGGCTGAATACGCGTCCGGGGTGGCGGGCAAGGTAATCCAGTAAGCGGAACTCCGTGGCCGTCGTCGTCGTCAAATCGCCGCGCACCCTCAACTGCATTGCATTTGCATCGATCACCACTTCTTCAAAGCTGATGACCGACGGAGTAGTCGGGCGCTCAAACCTGCGCAGTACTGCCTTCACACGGGCTACGAGCTCCCTTGTGGCAAATGGCTTGGTAATGTAGTCGTCGGCGCCCAGTTCGAGTCCCAGAACACGATCGTTCTCGCCCGCCCGCGCCGTCAGAAAGATGATGGGAATGGTCGAAAGTGCCTGATGAGACCTGAGCCTTCGGCAGATATCCAGTCCATCGCCTCCCGGAACCATGATGTCCAGAAGAAAAAGTGCCGGCGGCTGACGCTCGGCATCCGCAATCACATTGGTGGGAGAATGGAAAATCCGGGGTGCAAATCCTGCGGCTTCAAGGTGATGCTGTACAAGCCGCGCGATGTCGGTGTCGTCTTCCAGTACAAATACGGTTTGGCTCAACCGAGGTGCCTTTCGCCGGGGGCCATTGGATTTCATCGCGGATCCCCGCGTCAGGCCGCTCCGGAATCGTTAACAGATTACTTCAGCAAGGCAAACAAATTGCAAACGTTTGATGAATTTGAAATATTCACCCAGCCTTGCGCCAATACCGGCCAAGGATCAATTCGCGAGCCGTTTTGCTTTTTTTTCGCTGTCAGAATCGGCAGTGGCGATTCGTTACTGGCGTCTGCGACACTCGCACCCGGTCGACACTGGGAATCGGCCCATCCCTCTTAACCCCACTCGTGCCGTTTCAACGCACTGCCTGAACGCATGAAATCCGGCGAAACCAGTCCTTAGCTGTAAAGAACGTTAATGGAGGAACTCATGAAGAAATATCTGGCTGAATTGGTTGGCACATTTATCCTAGTGCTCTTTGGCTGCGGCACTGCCGTGGTCGCCGGCGACAAGGTGGGTGTAGTCGGCATCGCATTCGCGTTTGGATTTGCCCTGATCGGCGCCGCTTATGGCATCGGGCCCATCTCCGGCTGTCATATCAATCCCGCCGTCAGCCTCGGCGTTTGGACTGCCGGCCGCATGAAAACCGGCGAGATGATTGGCTATTGGATCGGTCAATGCGCGGGTGCCATTCTCGCGGCTGGAGTGCTCTCGGTGATCGTTCACGGCGTGAGTAACGGCTACGACGTCGCAACCAGCGGTCTTGGTCAGAACGGATGGGGTGCCGGGTACCAGGGCGAATACAACGTCACGTCGGCTATCGTCTTCGAATTCATAGCCACGTTGATATTCGTCATCGTGATTCTGGGCTCGACACAAAAAGCCGCGCCCGCAGGCTTCGCCGGATTGGGCATTGGCATCACCCTGGTCGTAATTCACATCTTTGGTATCCGCATTACCGGCGTCAGCGTGAATCCAGCGCGAAGCCTCGGCCCAGCCCTCTTCGTCGGCGGCAAAGCCCTGAACCAACTCTGGCTCTTCCTCCTCGTTCCCAGTATCGCCGGCATTGTCGCAGGGCTGCTTTTCCGCTTGAAATTGCTGGAAGCTGATCCGCCTATGCCGGAAATCAAGAACCGTCGCGGAACCGAGAACGAAATGGCGGTCTAGGCGATTAGTCTGATTTCTGCCACAACAAACGGGGAGATCTGCTTCCGCCGATCTCCCCATTGCTTTTTGGCGCCGAAAAAGCGAGTGCTCGCTTCCCCGCCGGTTCTGCTCTGTTCGCGATCGATCTATCTTGCCGCAGTTCCGCGCACGCATTGGACGAGATAACTTACATCACGCCCTCGCCACAAACCGCAGCCGCACATAGTCTGCAATCCAATTTCCCTTTTCATCCTGCAGTGCCGGTGCGAGCAATTTTGCCGTCTCTCTCACCACGGCCTCGCGCACATCCTCAGGTAATCCATCCAGAACTCCGCGGCGAAACGTCCGCAGCCAGCCTTCCATTCCGCTCTCCGCCAGCTTCGTGGGTCGCGGAATTATCTTCATCTGCTCCACCCTGAATCCATGCCGCGTCATCCGCTCGGTATAGCTCTCTGCCGTTGGATAGTAGTTGACCCCGTCTTCGCGATCGCCGTATCCATGCCGCTCCAGCACCGCCATCAGCGCCACGCGAATTGCCGCAATATTGCCGTGTCCGCCCATTTCCGCGACGAACCGTCCTTCGGGCTTTAGCACGCGGTGTACCTGCGCCAACATTGCATCCTGATTGCCTACCCAGTGCAGCGCCGCATTCGAGAAAACCGCGTCGAAGGTCGCGTCATGAAACGGCAGACTCTCGGCGTTCGCCTGTTCCGCCTCAATCCCCCGTTCACGCGCGGCGGCCACCATGTCTGGCGACGCGTCAACTCCCAGCACATGGGCCCCTGTAGCAGAAACGCGCTGCGTCAACTGCCCGTCGCCGCAGCCCAGGTCGAGAATAAATTCGCCCATCTGCGCGTTCAGCCACTCCAGCACTCCGCCGGCGAGTCCATGCACAAATGCACCGTTCCATTCGTAGGCCTGCGTGTCCCAGGTCTGCGTCATCGGCAACCTCCACGTCCAGTTTCGGCGAAACGTCACCTATAACGCAAAGTTATTCTGTTTTCAGATTGGATAAGTAATGCTTATAAGAGCAGCCACTACTGCAATCAGATTGACTGCACCGGCAGAAGCGTTAGATCGTCGACCAATCCGACTTCCTTCTGCACGAAGGGCTCGCCATATTTCACGCCTGCCAGCAGCCCGTAGTGGCGCGCCTCGGCAAACGTCCGCTCGCGAATTTCTTCTTCCGGCACGAACAACGCACTGCCAGCAGACTGGTTCGCGTATTGCGATTTGTACGCCATCAGTGCCGCATGACGCTGCTCGATGAACGGCGTGATGTCGACGACGAAGCTGGGCCGAACATCCGCATACAAACTGGCGTAGACAATTTTGAAAGGCCGATGGGGAGGCAGGTCCGTTTCTTCCAATGCAATCCCCTTCTGAGCCGAAGACGCCGCCGATTGCACCGCCGGCGCCCTGCTCAGACCCGACAAAAAACACGCTTCATATCCGAGCGCCGCCACAATCGCATGGTCAGGATGCCGTGCCTGCCAATAGGGCAGAATCACCACCCGCGGGCGGACTTCGCGCAGTAC
>NZ_JBARMD010000751.1:0-13686 GCF_049802275.1 Occallatibacter sp.
AACCGCCGCTTCAATCGCCGCCTTGATTTCCTCAACCGTCTTCAACACAACTCCCGTTCCGAATGCCCTCAGTCCCTAGTTCCCCTGTTCTGTTCCCAGTTCCCTGCTACTTAATAATCGTCGGCACCGTCCACACGCCTTTGTTCGACGCGGGTTCCAGATCGTGCTCACCGAACTCCGGCACAGGAAATTCCCCTTGCGCCTCTGCATCCAGATGCCGCGGTCTTCCCTCGCCCGTCAGAGGCTGTTCGTCAATCTTCTTCTGCAACGTCATCAACGCCTGGATCAGAGCCTCCGGCCTCGGCGGGCACCCCGGAATGTGCACGTCCACCGGAATATAGCGATCGATCCCCTTCAGCACGTTGTACCCCTGTTTGAAGGGCCCACCCGAAATCGCGCACGCCCCCATTGCGATCACATACCGCGGCTCGGCCATCTGGTTATAGAGCCTGACAACCTGCGGTGCCATCTTCTTCGTAACCGTACCCGAGATAATCATCAGGTCCGCCTGCCGTGGCGACGGTCTGAAAACCTCCGAACCGAATCGCGCCATGTCATAGCGAGCCATTGTCGTCGCAATCATCTCGATCGCGCAGCACGCCAGTCCGAACTGCATCGGCCAGACCGAACTCCGCCGTCCCCAGTTGTAGAGCTCCTGGATAGTCGTGACCACGATGCCCTGCTTACCGAGTTCGATCTTCAGCTTTTCATCGACCGCCATGAATCGCTCCGCTCCAACAAGCCACGAGCTGCTAGCTTCTAGCCTCTAGCTCCGAAAGTGCCGATCAAGTCGCCAGCACCGCTTCCGGTGAATTCCAAACCAACCTGTCCGACATCTGGCATCTTTAGCTTCACTGCAAACCACGTACCAGCACGAAAGAGCTAGCCGCTAGAAGCTAGTAGCTCGAAGCTGGCCGCAAAGCGGCCTCACGCCCACGTCAACACACCCTTGGCCCAGGCCCAGGCCAATCCCTCAATCAGCAGCAGCACAAACACCATCATTGACAAACACGCCGCCACGCCCAATCCCGTAAACGCCACCGCAAAGGGCAGCAAAAACACAGCTTCCACATCAAAAATCAGAAACATGATCGCGTAAAGATAGTAGGCCGAGCGGAATTGCACCCACGCATCGCCCCTCGCTTCCAGCCCGCACTCGTAAATCGCATTCTTGATCACATTTGGTTTCGCAGGCGAAAACACTCTCTGCCACAGCCAGGCAAGCCCTAGCGGAGCCAGCCCGAACCCGAGCGCGGCTACAAACAAAACTGCGAGAGAGAAATAAGGACTGGAGGCCATCTAGGACTATGTGATCTTACTCATTAACCGTAACAGTTTCAGCCCCGATTTGGCTAAGTGGATGTGCGCCCCATCACCCCATCCAAGCCCGATTTCCGCCCGTTCATCCCACTCTGTGAACCGCTCGCTGCAACTGTGATGCCCAGACTTCAACCACAACGGATCTTCCCATGACTCTTGCCTTTCGATCGCATCCCTAGAAAGCCCGGTGCCCCATCCACGACGCAGTTTCATCGCGACATGGGTGGGAAAGCACGAACACCAGCACAAACAACAGGTGTCATCTGAACAATGCCCGGTGCCCATAGACAGAAACTGTCCGCGCGGTAGGCGAAGTGAAGGACCTGCTTTTGGCCAGCGATGGTTTCTCCGCTGTCTGTCACCAGCACTCCACCTTTCGGTGGTAGACATCCCAACCCCCATCCCTGATACGTTTCAACTGTCCCCCGCAGCTTCCTCTCGTTGCCTGCGTGGAGTTCAAGCCGTTGATTCCGGGAGTCCGTTCCGAGATGTTCAAATTCTCGCCGCGTCGCTGGGCATTATGTGCACTACTCTTCGCCCTGCCCCTTACGGGCACTTTTGTTGGCCGCGCAGCCACCGATCCCGCATCCTCTAATCCTGTTCCGGCTCCCCCGCCCTCTGTGCCCGATCTGCCTCCCGCCGCCTACACCGCTGACATCCACGTGACCGGGCCCACCACGCAATTCCACGACTCCGTCGCCCTCCGCTACAACTACGCCTTCGGCAAGGAATCCCCCTTCCTCCCCTCAAACGCCATGACCGCCAACGGCCAATTCCTCAATCCGCGCAACGTACTCAACGCCGAATACTGCGGCCACTGCCATCAGGAGGCCTACCACCAGTGGCGCCAGTCCGTTCACTCCAACAGCTTTCGGCAGCCCTGGTATCTGAAGAACGTCAACATGCTCATCGCCGAAAAGGGAGTGCAGTTCTCCCGCCACTGCGAAGGCTGTCATAACCCCATCGCGCTCTTCTCCGGGGACCTCTCCCAGGGCATGCCTAAGAAGCGCCCCTTCGAGGACGAAGGCATCACATGTTCCGTCTGCCACGCCATCCAGTCCACTGACACCACCGGCACCGGCAGTTACGTCATGGGAATCCCCGCCGTGCTGGTCGACGATAAAGGCGCGCCCGTCACGCGACCTGTTTCCGACTCCGAAATCCTCAGCCATCTCGATCGCCACAAGCAGGCCGTGATGCGCCCGCTCTACAAGACCGCCGAGTTCTGCGCCGCCTGCCACAAGGCCGCCATCACCCGCTCGCTCGATGACTACAAGTTCCAGCGAGCCTTCACCGTCTACGACGAGTGGCAGGGTGCCAGCTTCACCAAACAGTCGCCCCTTCCCTTCTACCGCAAAGACACCGTCTCCACCTGCCAGACCTGCCACATGCCGCGCCAGCCTCTCGCCGCCAACGCACAAGACGCCGGTGCCAAGGACGGCACCCTCGTATCGCATCGCTGGCTTGGCGGCAACAGTCTCAACCCCGCCTATTACAAGTTCGACGAGCAGTCTCAGAAACTCGTCGACTTTCTTAAAGGGGGCATTGACGGCAAAGGCGTCCTCAACGTCGATATCTTCGCCCTCGAAAAAGAATCCGCATCCTCAAACGACGACGCAGCCAGCACCACCCAGATCGCACCCCTGGGCCTGACCAGCTTCTCGCTCTCCCCGGGCGAAACCCTCATCGCCGACGTTGTCATTCAGAACAAAGGCATAGGCCACTCCTACGTGCCGGAGCAGCGAGACTTCTACGAGTCCTGGGTCGACTTCACTGTTAAAAACGCCACGGGCAAAGTCCTCACCGAGTCGGGTTTCATCCAACCAGACGGCAACCTCGATCCGTCCGCGCACTCTTTCACCAACAGGCTCATCAACATCAAGGGTGAGCTCAATGGGCTCCACGAGATCTGGCACAACCGCGTACAGGCCTACAACAACACCATCCAGTCCGGCCGCTCGCAGTTAGTCCGCTATCGTTTCCGCCTGCCCAAAGTCATCTCAGGCGCCGTCACGATCACCGCGACCGTGAGATACCGCCGCTTCGATCAGCACTTCATTGACTACGCAATGGACCAGCCCACCGGTAAGCACTTCTCCCAGCCCGTGCTTGAAGTTGCATCAGACACCCGTACTCTGAAAATCGGCGACAACGTCCCCGCCTCGATGGAATCTCAAGAACGCTCGCCGGCCGCGCAGCCCAATCCAGAGTGGATGCGCTGGAACAACTACGGCATCGCTCTCCTCGATGCCTTCCAGTACGAAGCCTCCGTCCACGCTTTCGAACGCGTCGCCGCCCTGCGCCCCGACTACGCCGACGCCTACACCAACATGGCAGTAGTAGAAATCTCATGGGAGCGTTACAACGACGCCAAGCCTCATCTCGCCAAGGCTCTCCTCCTTCTGCCCGGCGATCCCCGCGCTCTCTACTATCGCGCCATCGTCGAACGCAACGCCGGCCAGATCCAGGAAGCCATCACCGATCTTCAGGCCATGCTCGCCAAATATCCGCTAGCCAAAGATGGCCTCCGCGAACTCGGCTTCTCCTACTACCAGGCGCACGACTATCCCGCCGCTCGCGCCGAATACGAGAAACTTCAGGACATCGATCCTGACGACTTGGCCGCGCACTACCAGCTTGCAATTCTTTACCGCCGCCTCGGCGAAAAACAAAAGGCCGCCATCGAGTCAGCCAAATTCGCCGACCAGAAAGACGACCCAACCGCCAGCACATACGCCCTCGAATTCCTGCGCAAGCATCCCGAAGTCGCCAGCGAATCCGTAGTCTGGCACACTCATGACCTGACCGGCGATCCCGTCAAGCAACCCGCCAAAATCGAGTACCACTACATCCCCGGCGCCGGCCTCTAACCTGCCCCATCAATCCCTCCACACCACCACTTATAAGTGGTGTCATCCCGAGCGAAGCCGAGGGATCTGAAGTTGCTCTTCGTCCGCGTCTCCACAAAACATGCGTCTCGAGCCGGGTGCCCCATCCATGACGCAGCCTCATCGCGGCATGGGTGGGAAAGCACGAACACGAACACAAACAACAGGTGTCATCTGAACAAAGCTGGGGTGCCCCATCCATGACGCAGCCTCATCGCGGCATGGGTGGGAAAGCACGATCTCGCGCAATCAATGGAACCGCAATTCTGTGCAAGACATTCGTCGGAGACTATGAACCAACAAAAACACAAAAGCCGCACGACAAAAGCGTGCGGCCCGGGCCTTAAACCAACCACCCTTGTTCCCTATTTCTTACATCTCCCGCATAAACAAAGCCATCACAGCTCCGTTTTCCGTCGTCCCCACCACCCGAACATGGTCGCCTTTCGACGCCTGGAATTTGTATCCGTCCACTGCGCCCATGTATCCATCTGCCACCGTGTTCTCGCTGATCTTGAAGGTCTGCTCGCCCCCCTCCTTACCCAGCAATGTAATTGTGTGTTGCTTGCCCTCGAATTTTGTTACGGTTCCCTCGGCCGAGGTAAAAGGACCTGCGCCGAGGTTCTTCAGGGCCACCACGGTTCGGTCGTCATTGTCGCCGTAGTAGAAGACAATTACATAAGTGCCCTTCTTCTTGTTGGCCTCAAGCGACGCGGAATCGAGCCCGATCTTCTTATCAATCACAACACGGGTCTTTCCGCTCGTCATGTCTTTGAACTGACTCTCCGAGCCATTGTCCTGAAATACCATCAGCGTCTTCGAAAGGTCATCGCTTCCGCTCACCGTGCCCGTCAATGCATGCACAACTGCTTGAGCGTGCGCACCAATCGCCAACGAACCAAGGCATCCTGCGAATACACAACCGCGCCACAATGCTTTCAACATCTGATCCTCCCGCTTCTATTCAATTGCAGGTTTGGCAAATCTCTTGAGGTCCGCCCCACGTTAAGTGGAGTAAGTATAATGCGCGAGTCCATCGCCTGCAATATCATTAGCTAACCGCTTCTTCTTCAATCGCAATCCCCATTCCGCACCATGCCCTTTCGTCACCACGCCCCTGTTCTCCTCCTGCCGCGCAGCCCTCTAAACTCCGCCAATCCACCGGCGTTTGCTCAATTTTCGGCACGAGGCAGCGGTAGTACCTTCGAAACGTGAAATCGTAAAACTGTAAGCCAGTGGACCACATGACATCTGATCTCTTCTCCGTGACCGCATTCCTCCGCGCCAGCCAACTCCGGTCCGACCTCGCCCAACGCAACCGGCTCTACGCGCGCAGCCATGCCCACGTTGAAAGCTACGGTGGCAACCCGGTCGTCGTCTACGCCCCAGAAGACAGCCACCACGGCAACTTCTACCCGCCCGCCTACGCAGCCATCTCCGCACACGCCGAGTGGATCCGCCGATTCAACAAGATTCATGCCCAGGGCCGCTCGCTCCCCCGCCCCCCAATCGATCCCGCACGCAAATGGCGCGAACTCGATTCCTGCATGAGCTCCGATGCACTGCTGATGAATATTTTCTGTGCGTCCGAAGTCACAGCTTCGCCGGCGCTGAGGCGTGCCATCGGCATCGATACAGAATCTGAACCCATCTTCGGTTGGAAGGCCTGCGTGCCTCTCAACAGCGGACGCGTCGATCGCACTGAAGTCGATATGCGCTGGGGCGACCTGCTCGTCGAAGCCAAGCTCACGGAGTCGGACTTCCAATGTCGCGAAGCCCACATCGTCGAGGCCTACCGCGACTTCGACGATGTTTTCGATCGCGAGTTGCTCCCGCGCGTTCAGATGCGCACTCGCCGCCGTCGCCAAGCCGTGGAGCTCGTTGAACAATTCACGCAGGAATGGGAACCTCCCTGCGATCGATCAGAGGAAGTCGCACGAGAATTCCAAGCCGGGATCGAAGCCCGTGCCGATGCCGAACAGCCCTGGCAGTCGGGCTACGCGAGCTACCAGCTCATTCGCAACGTCCTGGGCGCCCACGCCGCGCGAGCAAGCTTCTGTGTGGTTCACGACGAACGCCGACCCGACTTGCGCGAATCCTGGTTCCAGGTGATGAGTGCCGTCAAAGGCGCCGACATGCGCACACGGTGCAAGGCCATTACCTGGCAGGAAATCGTTCCTCACCTGCCCGCCCAACTGCGTGATTTCCTCGACGTGAAATATGGCATCGTCGCGCCGGGCTGCATCCCTCTCACCATCGAGGAACTCGAGGCGCGCGCTTACCACGAAAGCAAAACCGGCATGAGAAAATAACAATGTGATCCATCGGATGAAGCCCTCCAGTTCTCTCCTGTTTCTTGGCCTCATTGCACTCCTCGCAACTCCCTCCGCACTCTCGGCGTCAAAAAAGGGCGACGAAGAAAAAGCAGGCGCCATCCTGTTCCGCGACAAGGGCTGCACTTACTGCCACGGTATCGGAGGCGTCGGAACCAAAAAGGCTCCATCGCTCATTGGGCTTCCTAAAGACAAGACCTGGAGCCCCGATAAAATTACCAGCCAGATTCTCAATGGCGGTCAGAAAATGCCGCCCTTTCGCGAGTCGGTGACGGATGAGGATGTCACTGACCTGATCGCGTATCTGCGCGCAAAGAACAAGCCGGTCCCGCCCCCTGCCGATACGCAGGATTCGGCCCCGGCTTCAAATCCGCAATAGACTTCAGCGGTCGTTACTTATTCACTCTGCCACAGCACCCGCGTCAGTTCAGTAGCCATGTCCCACAGCTTGCGCCCCATCACGGGATCCAGCACGCGCAGATCCAGCGCCTCTGGAACGGTAGGCCCGATTAGATCGGCAAGGCTTCTCGCAGCTGTCGGATCCTTTTGCTCTTCCTGCTCGGATATGTCCAGTACAGCCTGTAGCACTCCGCCTTGCGCTTGAGGAGGTACAACCCCCAGCGCGCGATGATACCAACCGACCGATCCAGTCACTTCGGTCGCATTCGCAAGCAGCGCTGCACGCGCGCCGATAGGCTGCGCCGAGGTCCCCACCAGCCTCCATCCATGCGCATCGCTCTGCCGCTGTAATTCGATGGCGAAAATAAGCATGGCTAGCTTCGACTGGCTGTACGCCCTCAGGGGTGTATACCCACTCTCGAGCTGCAGATCATCCAGTGAAATTTCTCCGTGATGACGCCCGGTGCTGGTGAGCTGTACCACCCTCGGCTGCTTGCTGGCCCGCAAAAGAGGTAGCAAACGCGCCGTAAGTGCAAAGTGGCTCAGAAAGTTGGTCGCCAGGTGCAGTTCAAATCCGTCTGCTGTCACTTCCCGCTTCAGCAATGCCAGCGTGCACGCGTTATTGATCAGTAGATCAATCGGCCTGCCGGCCTTGGCCAGTCGAATCGCGAAACTAGCCACCGACGCCTGGCTCTCCAGGTCCAGCTTTTCGAAACGCACCAGGGCTTGCGGCGCCAATGGCCTGATTTTGGCCAGAGCCTCATGCCCGTCACCTGAATCTCGTCCTGTAACAATGACGTCCGCCCCGGCCCGGGCCAGCGCGAGCGCGGTCTCGAAACCGATTCCACTTGTGGAAGATGTAACAATTGCCAATTTCCCGATGTCAGAGGGGATGATGGCCGCAACCCGGTGTTGCGAACCGCTTGATTCTTGCACGACTTCTAATTCTCCTAAAGATCTTGCATTGGAGAGTAATAAATGACCACTCACTCATTAAATGCAGATAAATCAGGCCCCGGTGAGACCCCGCCAGATCAGCGTGAACCCCAGTTCCCGGCTCTCCACCTCAAGGTCTCGATGCGCCCCAATAAACTCAACTGTCGCTTCCGCCTGGGCGCGGAACAGAAGCACAAGAAGCTCGGCCGATGCCGCGTGAAAACCACCTGTTTTGGCAGCTTCCTTGGTGGTGTGTAGCAGCTCCATGATCGCCGTGTTGGGTGCTTCAGCATCTTTGAGCAACCGGCCGGAAGCACGCAACTGCTGTAGCACTTTCAGACGCTTCGGAAACCTCATTGCCAGGCTTAGATAACGGTCCCAGACGTAGCGAAGCCGGATATAGGCGTCCGCAGCGAACGGGTAATCCCCCATCTCCTGGTCCATCTCCTTGCGCAGCTCACGATAGAGCTCGTTCAGGAGCTCATCCTTGGTCTTGAAATAGGTAAACAGCGTTCCTTCCGCTATACCTGCGGCTGCCGAAATTGCCGAGGTCGGTGTGTGTCCGATGCCTCGTGCCGCGAACAAGTCCATCGACGCCTCGAGGATCGCCTTCCGCTTGCTATCGCTCTTTGGTCGCGCCAAAAGTGTGCCCCCTAAATAAGCGCGTGCTCACTCATCCATCATAGACTCGCTAACCATTGAAAAGAAAGCAGTATCCACAAGACAAAGCCACCGGCCCCGAGAGAGACGGCCGGTTTTCGCCTTAGAGGAACAAAACCAGGCAATTGTGCCCCTAAAGCCGAAACATCGGTTGTTCTAACCAAAACGCAGGCCCTGTCCTTTGAGAACAGGGCCGCGTCGTGAAAATCGGGATACCGCCTCAATGGGGATCGGCGGGCGCATTCGGCTTCGCATCCGAAGCTGGAACTGGCGCAGCCGCAGGAGCAGGCGCAGCCGCAGGTCCAGGCGCCGCCGGGCGCATCGCTTTGTACGTTCCGTTGTACTCGGAAAATGCCCAGTCGCCCGCGAGAGCCGCGGTATCGTCCAGCTTGCCGTCAATCTTCATTGAGGCGGTGGCTCCCACCTCTTCCGAAGTGAACTGGAAATCGAGAGCGAGTTTCCCTTCTTTGTAGGTCCCCGCAACGTCGGAATTGCCCCATTTTCCCGTAACATTTCCGTCGCCATCTACGGTGAAATCGGCGTCAACTTCGCGGTCGCCACCGGGGGTCTCCAGAACGAAGTGCCATTTTCCACTGATACCCAGGTCCTGAGCATTCGCGACCGGGCGTCCCATCACCACAAAGGCCACCGCTGCTGCAATCACCAGAAATTTCTTCAAAGCCACCTCTCCTTACTGAGATCGTTTCATCGTACATTTTTTGCTGACAATTCGCCTCTGAAATATTCAAACAGTGACCGGAACATTTTCAACTCCGGCGGTTCCAAAAATCCGCCGATAACGCTCGATTTCAGCCGGAGGCCCCATCGCCTTCTGGTAATTGTCTGAGAGCTTGACCGCGGGCCGGCCATCAACTTCGCTAAGCTTGCAGACCAGGCTGACCGGATTGAAGCCGTCATCATTGCGAGGATTGCAGTTCCGAAAATCGTTGGTGAGGTACGTTCCCCAACCGGCGCTGAAGCGGATCCGGGGTTCCGGCTTCCATTTCTTCCTGTCGAGAAAATCGCCGGCGCTGCGAAAGTCCGCCGGTGACGAATCACTAAGAATTGTCCCGCCAAAGTGTGCATGCAGGGAAAGAATGAGATCGACGTCGAGCCCGTCTGATGCAATCAGCCGCTTGGATCTCGGATCACGGCCGTGCTGATGGAGCCACGCGATATATTCATCGCCCGCAAGGTAGGGATCCTTGCTGTCCATGCGCTGGCCGGTCCAGTTCGCCACCCAGTCCGGAGCGTTATCAAGAAATTGCGTAGTGCCGAATGTGTCCGGCAGCAGGATAAGCAATTCGCCCTGGTAAGTCTGTTGCCAAAGTTCAAGCATGCGGTACTGCGCGTGCTTCAACTCCTCATCACTATTGGCAAGAGCGGCCATCGCCATCGGCAATTCGTGCGCATTCGTACCGATGGCCTCCAGGTCGTGCGTATATGCCATGTAGGTGTTCGAGCTACCGATGAAATTCGCGCCAAGCACGTCGCTCATGGCTTTCACCACATACTCCTGCCACAGGAAGCTGTGGCGGCGGCGGGTGCCAAAGTCGCTGACGTTGAGATCGGGCACGCCGCGAAGGCGTGCCATTTTCTCCCACAGGCGTGTTTTCGCGCGCGCGTACAGAATATCCAGTTCCAGTTCGGAGAGCTTCTTGAGACTCGCGCGGGTTTTGAGCTCATCGATCGCCGATAGACAGTAGATCTCCCACATCGTTGTATCGGTCCAGAGGCCGTCGAAGCGAAGCGATATCTGGCCTTCATGAATGGAAAGATCGAAGTCCGAAAGACGAAAATCGCGATCGAGCCACTGAAGGAATGCCGGCTCGAAGATGCCACGGCGTCCGTAGAACGTGTTGCCGGCAAGCCAGATCAGTTCTGATTTATGGAAGCGCAGTTTACGCGTTGCTTCCAGTTGTTCACGCAATTCGCGTATATCCACAATGTCGCCGAGCGGCACCTCATGCGAGCGATTGATTACAGTGAAAGTGGCGCGCGTCTTCGGAAAATGCTTCCAGATGAACTGAAGCATGAGCAATTTGTAAAAGTCCGTATCGAGCAGGGACCGGGTAATGGGATCGAGTTCCCAGTTATGGTCATGCGCGCGCCTGGCCAGGTTGACAATCACGATGGACCTAATTGTATTGAATGTTAGAGGACCGGCATCTTTCCGGGACTATCCTGGTCTCTACATCATTCCATGGCAACTCTTGTTCCGCGCGGACATGGTGAAGAACGTTATGCTCAGCGGGTCGAGTGTGAAGGGTCCAGCATTGACAGGTTGGCCGCTGATCGGCGGTAGCGACCCATCTGGCGCTGCCTTCAGAGCGGTGCCGTTCAGAGAGACCGACGTGCTATCAAGTGCATCGGCGGTGAGAGTATACCGTTCAGCGGCGGAAGGAAGCACAATCCTGCGTTTCTCATTCTTGTCGGTATTGAGCACAAGCAGCGTGATTTCATCTATCGAATCCTTCGCGCAGTGTGCGTAGATTCTGAGCGCCGGGTCGGAAGGCGCAAGCGGATTCAGTACCGTGGTGCCCATCGTCTGTTTCCAGAGCACAGCCGCCCAGAAGTCGGGCTTGGGTTGGAAAGTATCGCTGGTGAGGAGGCTGTAATCGCTGGCCGCGAGCGTGTTGTGCATGACGACTTGAACGCCCTTCTGCGCCAGCGTGCCAAGCTGGTTGAGAAAGCGGAATGTGTCGACGAACTGACCGGCGAAGGGGTCGCCTCCGCAGGCTGCTTCGGCGGTTTCGTTGAGCCACATCGGCTTTCCGGGAAGATAGCGGTCGCGGAGTGTTGCGTAAAATGCTTCGACCGTATCCGTGCGATCGAGCCAATCAGCCGAGAGCGCCTGATCGATGGTCAGTTTTCCGCCGCAGCGTCGTGAAACCGCGCCGTAGAAGTGATAGGAAAATGCATCGAATATCGGCCCGGTAGCTTTGAGCAGGTCCTCCGTTGGAAGCAACGTCATCTTCATCCCTGGCGGTCCGAGGGAGATACCTTCTCCAACACCGCCGGGGCCAAGAAACACAGTCTTGGGCGACTCTTTCCGCAGGAATGTCTCGAAGAGTTTTGCGTCGCGAGCAAATGCGGCTGCGTCGTAGTCCTTCGGAGCACCGCCTGGATTTGGAAAGGTTGGCTCATTCATGAACTCAGAGGCTGCGATGACACCTCCGGCGCGCTTTGTGTAAGCGAAAAACTCCTTTGCCTGATCGGGTGTCCAGACGCTCTCATGATTTCTTGTTCCATCGCTGATGGCAACGGAGGTGACAATTTGCGCATTCGCGGCGCGAGCGAAATCGATCACGCCTTTCCACTCCGCACGCGTGAGCACTGTTTTGAAGCCCGCGGGCGCCTCGGCGGCTGCGGGATTATCGTTGTCCTGAAAATACGTACTGTTCGCCCATGTTCCGCTGACCCTGACATAGGAGGGCCCCAGCGCTGCAGCCAGCTTGCGAAGACGGGCATTGGCGAGCTCGATGGGCGGGCGATATTGAAACATGGTTGGGCTGATGCCGACCTGCTGGTTCGGATTACTCTGTGCTTTTTGCTTTTCGGCATCGGTTGGAGGAGGAGAATTGTAGGGCTTCCAGAACCTGCCGCCGGTCACTTCAACCATCTCGATGTTATAGGAGAGATAGCGCGGGTCCACCGTGCCAAGCTTTGGCATTACAGAGGGGTCGAGTTTGACGGCGGGCTTCTCCTGCGCGGAGATAGTCGCAGGCAATAGGATTGCTGCGGAAAGCAACAGAAAATGACAAAGTCCGGTGCGGTGCGAATTCATCATGTCCGATCCTCGTGTTCGACCGGGGGTTGAGTTTCGAGTGTCATCCACACTTCAATTTCCCCGCGTGAGAATCGTACATCGTGGAAGCTGAAATGCGTTACACGGAGCCGCAATTCAGACAACGATGATCGCCCTGTGATTTTCATGCACGGCCCCCGAAAGCGACAGAGGAGGGCAGAGCCATCAGACCGATCCCGCCGCATAGCCGTCTCACAGACTGCAAACCGGTGCGGGCGTAAAATGCGTCGCGGAGATCACGATGAGGACGACGGTGATTCTTGCCTCAATTGCAATCGGAGTTGTGTGCTCCGCCCAGTCCAATGCTCCAGACCAGACGTCGCGAAGAAAACTGGACCGGAACGAAGTCATCCAGGGTTATCAGTGCGCCAAAACCTATGCGTGGTTCTACACGGGCGGCCGCTTGCAAAGATGCACGGTTTCGCAGGAAACCATTTTCGGAGAGGTGAAAGTACCCGCAGGCTCCATCATCCACTTGTTGCCCGACGGCCACCCGAATTACGCCATGATGGCCCACAACACGCTTGTGCTTGGGTTGAACTGCAGTGGCGGAGGACCCTTGGGACCTTCAGAAGGAGCCACCGCCATGTTCTACCCCAGCGGCAAATTCAAGTCCTGCTTCCTCGCGAAGGATCAACTTGTGCAAGGGGTTCCCTGCGCGCATGGCGGCATCGTCCAGGCAATCGTTCACCGCGATGTTCCGGTCGAGTTGTACGAGAACGGAAGACTGAAGAGCTGCCTTCTGGCTGCCGACCATCCCGGACAGCGCCGTGGCGATCGTTTCGAGCAAGGACCCTAGACTCTGGCTCTCCCTGTTACAGTGCGCGTATACACTCTTCCACCGGAATCGGAACCTGCTCAACGATCTCGAGGCCAAAGCCTTCCAACGCGGGGATGTGCATGGGCGTGTTCGACAGCAGGCGAATACGCTGGATGCCGAGGTCGGAGAGAATCTGGCCGCCGAGGCCGATAGCACGGAGGATGCGCCCGGTGCGGGCCTGCGACCCCTCCCGGCTGCGCAGTTGCTGGTGCAGCAGCAGGGTGTCGGCGGTTGTGGCCGAACCGCCGTCAGAAAGTGC
This sequence comes from Occallatibacter sp., assembly GCF_049802275.1. Taxonomy (NCBI): domain Bacteria; kingdom Pseudomonadati; phylum Acidobacteriota; class Terriglobia; order Terriglobales; family Acidobacteriaceae; genus Occallatibacter; species Occallatibacter sp. The sequence continues at coordinate 13,424 of NZ_JBARMD010000751.1, forward strand.
CGTGCCGCTTTGCACAAAAGGAGCGGTAACAGCAGGCGCCTTGTCGATCTCGAAGCCGCGTGACGTGTTGTGGAGATAGAGGATGGCGCCGCAACCCTCCTCGGCAATCATGCGCATGGACTGGTCGAGAACCTCGCGGCAATGGCAATCCGCAGCAAACACATCACCCGCGGTACAGCGGGTGTGCACGCGCACCAGAACTGCATGGGAGCACGGGGGCCGGGTGGTGCGCGGGTCACCGGGGATGTTCGCCGGCCCTTCGT
>NZ_JBARMD010000752.1:0-4592 GCF_049802275.1 Occallatibacter sp.
AGGCAAGCCCATCGCAGGGTTGACCTGGCGTGATTTCAGGGTTTACGAAAACGACACGTGGGAGCCCCTCAAAATATTCACCGTTGACCCGGCTCCCTTGTCGATCGCGTTTGTCATCGACCAGAGCTTGACCTCAGACGTGATGGCCAAGGTGAATGACTCTCTGGGAGCCTTTCAGGGTGCTCTCTCGCCCTACGATGAGGTGGCGATCTTCTCCTACAACAACGGCCCGCGCGAGTGGACCGGCTTTACAGGTGCGCAAGGCAATCGCGTACCCGCTGTGCTGGCCCTGGCAAAATCAGTCGGACGCGATGATCAAGTACCCACCAACTCCGGCGCATTCGGCCCCTGCGCCATCGTGAAAAACGGCGGTTGCGTCGATTCGAATCCCACCATCCAGCAAGGGGGTGCCACGGGGAGCAGTTCGTTTATCACAATCCCGAAAGAGATCCACACCCTCAACGATGCGATCCTGAAAGCCGCCAAGGAGCTTTCGACGCGGCCGAAGGAGCGTCGGCGCGTCATCTACGTGATCTCCGATGGCAAGGAGTACGGCAGCAAGGCGACCTACAAGGACGTGCTTCGCTATCTCCAGACCAACAAGATCGCAGTCTACGGCACCTTGGTGGGCGACTCTGCCCGCTGGGGCGAGGGTTACGTAAGCCGCTTGCACCTGCCGTTCACCATGTATGACAACCGGTTGTATGGGTATGTGACGGCGACAGGCGGCATTGTGGATTCAGAGGGTAATCTGAACGGAATTGAAAAGAGCTACGCACTGCTTACACAAGAGGCGCGCAACCAGTACACGCTGGTATACGCCAGCCACGAACCTCTGATCGACGGCAAATACCGGAAGATCGAGGTGCGCGTGGATCGGCCTGGCGTGGACGTCATCGCCAAAAAGGGCTACTACCCCTCCGGCCAGGATTACCAGCACTAAACATGAGCTCTTCTGGAGCTGCAGCTGGCCTCGGCTTGCTCTCCGCGGCCACGTGGGGCGGGTCAGACTTTGCCGGCGGCTGGGGCGCGCGCCGGGCTTCGACCTTACTCATCACAGCATCAGGGCAGATTGTGTCCCTGGCGGGGCTTCTGGTGATCTGCTGTGTGCTCCGGCCAGCCTTACCGGGAATGAGCTACCTGGTCAACGCAGCCATCGGCGGATTCGAAGGAGCGATCGCGCTGGCAGTCTTCTACCGGGCGCTGGCGATGGGTGCCCTGGGGCTCACCGCCGCCCTTACGGGTGTCGTGACTGCCCTCGTACCCATGACCTTCGAACTGTTCCACTCCGGCTGGCCCAGTGCCATCACCATGGTTGGCCTGGCCATTGGTCTGGCAGCGATCTGGCTGATTTCGCATTCACCAGCGAAGGAGGGCGCGGCTACCTCTCGACACGCGCTGCTTCTCGGAGCAAGCGCCGGAGTCGGATTCGGTGCCCAGCTGATTCTCTTCAAGACCGCCGCAGCGGGTGGAGTTCTATGGGCGCTCACTGCGGGCAGAATCGCGGGAGTCATCGCCATTCTGCTCGTTGTCTCGGTAGCGCCGCCCAAGGGACCTTGGCGCGGGTTCTGGATCGCCGGCATCGTGTCCGGATCGCTGGATACCGTCGGCAATCTCTTTTACATGCTGGCTTCGCAACTTGGCCGCCTCGACGTTGCCGCAGTCATCTGTTCCTTGTATCCGGCAGGGACCATCCTGCTTGCGGGGATCATCCTGCGAGAGCGGCCAACGAAGCGACAGGTGGCGGGAATGGGGCTGGCGCTGGCTGCAGTGGCGCTGCTCAGCGCCTGACCTGAAAAGCGCATAAACAGAAAGGCCCGCGCCACACGGCACAGGCCTTTCTCAAAACTCGAGTGCTCACTCCAAGCGCAAACCGCTTCAGATCTAAGCCTGCTTTGGGGGCTCGCTGCTTGCGGGTGGGGGGGGAGGGGGTGTCTGCGTGCTCTGCTGTGTCGTAGGAGGAGCTGGATCGGTCACTCCCTTGATGCCTTCCCTAAACCCTTTCAACCCTTCGCCTAGCCCCTTGCCGAGCTCTGGTAGCCGCTTGGCGCCGAAAAGCAGAAACGCCACAATCGCCAGCAGAATCAGATGCCATGGCTGTAATAGATCGCCCATTGTGTATCCTTCCGCGCGTCCCGTGCTGGAACCGCGCTTTTCACCCTCAATTGTCGCACAAAGCCAACAGCCCGGTGTGATCAATGCCACTCATGTTCCAGCCGCTGGACTTCTGAAGTACGTCAGTTCACCTTCGCCGGATTGCCCAGCCGTTCGGTCACCATGGCGTAAAAGCTGCGCAGGTCCTCCTCGTCGCCAAGCGTCAGGCGCCGATAAACCTTCATCAACGGAAACAGCCTCGATCCCCGCACATCCACCGCCGGAACAGCGTGCTCTCCGCCCGGATACTGCGTCATCTCCCATGAACCGGCATAGCGTTTTCGAAGCACCTCACCCAGGTAGCTCCCCCACAGGCGGGATTCGAAATCGAGATCAATCTCCGGGCTCTCGCCAAGTAGAACAAGAATCTCGTCGAGCGCATTGATCGAATCGGCAGAGAAATCAAGCGCCTGCCGGAACTCGCTCTTCGCCATCTCGACCGCCGCCTGCGCGTAGCCCTCCATCATCGCTCCCAGGTCAGGGAACGCATGCGATTCAAGCTTCTGGCGCAGCTTGCTCATTCACAATAAAGACTAAATCTTCGCAGCGAGGGTTAGCGCGAACATTGGTAACTTCATGGCGGGCCGCTGCATCCCTATGTCAGACTTGAAGAGGCCGCTGGAGGAGTCCCCGCCCATGAAATCTACCAAGCTTTTCGGCCTGATTGCCGCCGTGGCATTGATTGCCACACCGGCACTTTCTGCCAGCCGCGATATCTATCCTGATCCTGCGCAAGCCAGGACTGACCTCGCTGCTGCGCTCAAGACAGCAGCCGCAACGCACAAGCGCGTCATCATAGACTTCGGCGGAAACTGGTGCGGAGACTGCCATGTGCTGGATATTTACTTCCACAATGCGCAGAACGCGCCGATCCTCGAATCGAATTACGTTCTGGTCCACGTAAATGTGGGGCACTATGACGCCAATCTTGATCTCGCTCAACGTTACGGCATTCCCCTCGAAAAAGGCGTGCCTGCGCTGGTTGTGCTGAGCGATACGGGCAAGGTGCTCTTGAGCCAGAAGAACGGCGAATTCGAAAAGATGGGCCACATGGAGCCGAATTCTGTCACCAGTTTTCTCGTGCAGTGGAAGCCAACAAAGCCCGGCTGCAGCGTGATGGTAGTAACTTGCTGAGCGCGTGATCGCGAATCAGGCCGCGCACGCAAGATTCTCAAAGGTCCGAGTGCCAACGACCCAACTGGAACCTGGTGAGATGCTTATCTGGGCGCTATGAGCGCATCGCGCTGTTGGCAACAGCTGGCGCTGCGGAAAATCGCTGCAGCGCTGGCCGCGATTTTCCTTACGCGTGCCAGCGCTTTCGATTCCGTCCGTGAGCTGGAACCGTCTTCAGGGTGCAACGACCTGTCTCCGGCGCCGCTCACTTGCCTTGATGATTTCGCCCATGTCCCCCGCCGGCCGAATCTCCCAAATGTTGCCGTACGTCAGCGACGGATGCTGGCCGATGAGCTGTACCGCATGATTCATGTCCCTCGCCTCAAGAAGGAGAATGCCGCCGAGTTGTTCCTTGGTTTCGGCATAGGGGCCGTCGGTGGTTGCCACCTTGCCGTTTTTCCTCTGTAGAGTCAGGCCGGTCTCCGGCCCCTGAAGCGCTTCTCCACCGGCCCAGTTCCCATTGGCGCGAAGATGGTCGTCATATTCAAAGCATGTATCGAACATCGCGTTTCGCTCGCTCTCAGTCATGCCTTCGAATTTGGATTTATCGTAGTAGCCAAAACAGATGTATTTCATTGTTCTCCTCCTCTCCCTGGGCGGGAGCTACAGCAAACCCTGAAACGCTGTGAACGGGCTTTGTAACAGGGCACGACAGTCGTGCCGAGAAAGCCCAATGAGACGTGCGGGCTTTATCAGCCCCTGCAAATCCTGATTCACCGCGTATCGTGGCTTTGTCATCAACATGTGGGGACGTTCTGTCGTTCCCGGCTTTTCCATCGAATAATGATGCAGCGTGCTCTGCGGTGCATCTTCCGAAGTCGCGGCGGGCGAAACTATTCCGCTGCTTATTCCGGGGCCGGGAAGAAGAGAAGCTCACGCACCTCGCCGGCCACATCGCAGACAATGGCGCCCTTCTTCGCCCATGCCAGCGCCTCGTCCATATTGGCGCATTCCAGTATCCAGAAGCCGCCCATGTGCTCCTTGGTCTCGGTGTACGGTCCATCGGTGACGAGCACCTTTCCGTCGCGCTGAGTCCGCAGCGTCTTCGCGCTGGCGGGCGGCGCAATGCCGCAGGCGAATTTCCTCACGCCAGCAGCAATCATTTCGCGGTTGAGCGCGTGAATCTGTTCCATCATCTCTTCGGTTATGACGGACGGGTCGAAGTCGTCCGGCATGTAGTTACAAACCAAATATTGGGGCATGACTTTTCTCCTTGTTTTTCGTGACTTGTTTCGAGGCCTCGTTTCCTGTTCACTCAGGAACCG
>NZ_JBARMD010000753.1:0-6205 GCF_049802275.1 Occallatibacter sp.
GCGTATACCTGTCGCTGCGACGCCGTACCCTTCGGGCTCACATCATCAAGCAGAGCATCAAGTGCAATTGTCTGGCTGGTCTTTGGATCGACGTGCTTGTGATAGCCGGCCTGCGATGCACTCGACGGTGATAGCGCCAGGGTTTCGTGAATGAACTCCGTGCTGAGCTTCGCAAACTTTTCATTTCCCTGCGGGGCCGCAGGTCCAATTTGTGCCGCAAGGGCACTCGCACCAAGAACAAACACTGCAAGGAATCTCATCTGCATCACAGTCTCCCCCAAATTCACCCTGCCAGCCTAACACTCTGATATACCCGCCATGCTACTCATTGTCAGCATCGGGGCCGCCGCGGATGACTGAGATCGCGGCACTGTATGGCTTCATCTGGTATTCCTTCGGAGGAATGTCGCCGGCCAGGTAGCGCACGAAGTAGTCCCACCGCCGCCGCATCATGTACGGCGATGCCGGCCCGTAGCCGTGTGGCACGTTGGGAATCATCAACAGATCGAAGTCCTTGTTGGCCTTGATCAGCGCATCCACCAGCAACAGGGTGTTGTTGGGCGGCACATTGTCGTCCATCGTGCCATGTGCCAGCAGCAGGTGTCCCTTCAGATTCTTGGCGAAGTTCTGATTCGCCTGCGAATCGTAGTTGGTGGTGCCGTCGGGATTCTTAACTTCGATGCCTGCCCACTTCTCAGCCCAGTCGTCTTCATAGTCGCGCTGATCGTGGTTGCCGCTCTCGGCAATACCAACCTTGAAAAAGTCGGGATAGTGAAGCAGTGCTGCGCCGGTTGCATTGCCGCCGCCCGAGTGTCCCCAGATTCCCACGCGGTCGAGATCGATAAACGGATATTGCTTGGCCAGGTCTTTCATACCCGATATCTGGTCGGGGATCGTGTTGTCACCGAGGTCTGCGTAGTATGCCTCGTGAAACGATTTCGAGCGGAACGGCGTCCCCATGCCGTCGATGCACACCACAATGAATCCGAGTTCAGCAAGCGCCTGCATGTCTCCATGCGCTGCGCGGAATTCGCGTCCGCCACACGAGCCGATCTGCGGTCCGGGATAGACGTAATTGATGATGGGGTATTTTTTCGATGCATCGAACGGAATGGGCTTGAACATGAAGCCGTACAGGTCCGTCGTGCCGTCGCGCCCCTTTACCGTGATCGGAGTCAGCGGCTGCCATCCTGCGGCGGTAAGCTTCGAAATGTCCTGCCGTGCGACCTCCATCACCGTCTTGCCCTGGTCATCGCGCACCACGGTTACCTGCGGCTGCGTCGGCGTCGAGTAGGTATCAGTAAAGTACCGTCCGTCCTGCGAGACCTTGATGCGGTGATCCGCATCTTCCGGCGTCAGGAGCGTCAGTCCGGTGCCATCGAAGTTCACGCGAAAGAAGTGTTCGTAGTAGGGATCGCGATCCTTCTCCTTGCCCACGCCTGCGAAGTAAATTACGCGAGCTTTGTCGTCGACGTACAACACCTGCGTCACGTTTCCGGGCCCTTGCGTGATCTGATTCTTCAGCTTGCCGGTGGTCAAATCGTAGAGGTAGAGGTTCCCCCAGTTGTCGCGCTCGCTGAACCAGAGAATCTCATTAGACTCAGGCAAGTAATGCCAGTTGATTTTGCCGTTGCCGCTCTCGTAGAACTTCAGCGTCTTCTCCGTCATTACCTCGCGTACTCCGCCGGTCTCGGCATCTGCCACGCGCACCCACTCCTGCTTGTGGTCGCGCGATGTGGATACAAACCCCAGGTGCTTCTCATCGGGACTCCATTCCACATCGGCAAAGGTGTCGCCATCGCAGGCAATGTCGTCGCACAGGGTTGAGCGATGCTGATCCGGTGGCATTTTCAGACGGATCACCTTGCGCGCGCCAACGTCAATAATCACGCGCTCGATCATGGTCACGTCTTTGTCGCCAACCAGCGGATACTTCCATGCTTTCAGGTCGGGATGGGTATTTGTCACGGGCACAAGGTACATCTCGCCGGTCTTGCGCTGATCTTGCTGGAAGGTGGCGATCTTTTTCGAGTCGGGCGACCATAGCAGAATCGCCGACTCAGTATGTTTCCATCCGGCGTTGTCCGTCGCATAGCCAAAGTCCTTCACACCGTCGGTCGTCAGTTGGGTTTCAACGCCCGTTGCCAGATCGCGCACCCACAGATTCCAGTTGCGAATGAACGCGCCCAGCTTCCTGTCGGGTGAAAGCGTCATTGGCGGAATCGGCGATTGCCCCGGCGCAGGCGCTCCGCCCGAAATCACCTTGCACGTATCCGATCCGCCGCCTACGCGGCACTGGTAGGTCGCACCGCGCATCGTGAACGTCAGCGTATGATCGCCGTTGCTCAACGAAATATCTGCAAGCTGCAGGTGGCGCGCATCGAGTCCCGGGCCGCCCTTCATCGTGGCCTTCAGCGCCGCTGTCAGTCTTTCTTCGTCAAACAGGGGAGTGCGCGATCCCTTCGCCGGATCGACCATGACGTAGGTGGTGCCGCTATCGTCCACCTCGCGATACCAGAAGCGATCATCGTCGAGCCACTGAGCATTTACCTTGCCCTTGTAGGCGAGTGGATTGACGTTGTAGGCCATGAATTTCTCGGCATTCGCGTAATCCTGATCGGAATACTGGCGCGGCTGCTGGGCCGAACCGGTGATGCAAACCAAGGCAAGAGCCACAAGGGGGCCCGCAAGCGACGCACGTTTCATTGCAGTCATGTTTCTGGATTCCTCTGGCGCAGACACACCATCACACAAATCAATGGACATCGGGCTATCTGTTGATCTGAGAAGGTGTTACTTGTTCGAATTCTATATCCCATCGTCTTCTGGAAACGGCGAATAAGCTCTCCGATGCTGGTTTTTCTACTCAGCAGCAATCAACAGAATCGGAGGGATTGCGCTGGGTGCGGAATGTCGCTGACTTCGGTCATTGGCGCCGAGCCATTGTAACCCTGTACACAGCGCGCGATTACGAGAGCCGACTCCGCTGACGATTTAAACACCTGGCTGAAACGCGAAACGTGACTGCGATAGACGACTGTGCTAATTTCGGATACAGCCGGATGTGTCGCTTCACCCCACACCCGCTTTCTGATGAAAGCCAGAGTCGAACACCCTCTTTCGTCCCAGATTCCGTCGGTCACCGCAGTCTGGTTATTTGCAGCTGTGTGTGGGGTCGCAGTGTTTTTCATTGCGATTTGCCTGCAGTGGCTCATCTACGACGACTGGCTGCACAAGAGCGGCTCGCTTCGCCTGGTCGGCAGCGCCTTTGCCGCTCTTCTAACGCTTGGATTCGCCTACCGGTGGCAGCTTGCGGCCCGCAGGCGCAAGCTCGAAATTCTGCGCCAGTTCGAAACCATCCGCTGGATGAACGACCAGATTCGCAACTCGCTGCAGGCGATCGAGTGCCTCGTCTATGCCTCGAATCCGCACGTGACCGATCCCGTGAAGGATGCAGTCGATGCAATCGAGAATGTTCTGCAAGAGGTGCTGTCTGAGGCTCATCCCGAACCGTTGGCGAGAGTGAGCAGCATGAGAGAGACCGGCGCTGCCAGCCAACCTTGATCGAGAATCCGGGGCTACTTCAATATTGCCCCGATATTCGCTTTGATTGATGGACTCTTCTCTGTCCCCGTGATGGTTAGCGGAATGCTCCGGTTCGGCGAGTTCAGCTTTACCGTCAGGGTGAAGTTGATCGCGCCGGTGTCTGCAATTGTGCCCGCACCGGTCGCGGAGCCGAACTGGGGCAGGTTGCCGTAAATATCCTTTATTTGTGCACTCTGCGGCGACGAGTTCACGTTTGCCTTCAGCACCTGGATCTGGGTTCCACCCGATGTGCCGGTAAGCGAAGTCAAGCCTTCGATCTTTGAGCCGAGGTCGAATCCGGCGAGCTCGGTATTGTCGATCTCGACGGGGCCGGCCAGAATTGCGGCGGTTGCAGGACCGCTGACACTGATGTTTGCCGTCATCGTTCCGCCTTGCAACGACGAACCGTTGGGTAGATAAATGCCTACCACCGGCATCAACTGTTCCAACTGATCGATCGGCAGGTTCGGCGCCGAGACACGAAGGTCGAGCATCACTGCCTGGGGTGTGAACTCGAAGCTGCCGTTTGCGTGAACCTCAACCGATCCAGTATGCACAGCGATATCCGACACAGTGCATTTGTTCGATTTCATATTGTGCGAGATGGTGTAATCGATATCTATCGGATCGTGTGCCGGCGAGCCTCTCGGAACCAGTTGCAGCTGCGAAGCCTTGATCTTTCCCGTGCTCGTAACATTCGTCCCGTCCGAGCTGATCTGGGCATCCACATCATTCTGCATCGTTATGCCCTTGGTCTTGTCGATTATCCCGGAAGCAACCGGATCGAATTCCCTGAGCTGCAGTTTGGCCTGAAACGGCGTTTGCGTGGTGTCCTTTCGCGATATCGGTCCGGCATTTCCGCTGAGTTTCAGAGAACCTTCTCCCGGCAGCTTCGCCGAAAGGTCGAAAGGAGCTGATTTGAGGAATGAGAAATTCTTCACTGCCAGATTCACTTCCGTGTACTGGAAGGGCTTGTTCGTCAGCGGGATTGACGACACCGTCGCGCTTCCATCGGTAATTCTCAACTCTTCCACTGTCAAGTCGTTTACGGAATTCGACTGTCCGGTTGCGCCCGGTTGGGCGGAGTTCGCCCCGATGCTGGAGAAATTCCACTCTCCGCTGGCATTCTGAATGAGTTGAATGGAGGGTGTGTCGATATTCAGCTTTGTGATGTGTGCCCGGTGGTGAAACACGATAGGCAGAATTTCTACGCCCACATTCAGCTTCTTTGCCTGAATAAACGGAACCGCGCTGAATTTTGGGTCGTCGGCGATGGAAATGTCTTCGAAGTCCAGGCTTCCGGCCATGATTTCGAAGGTTATGCGCCCGAGGGTAACTTCACGGCCGAGGGCGTTTGACAACTGGCTCTCGATCACGGGCCTGAAGGTCTCAGCATTCACAAAGAACGGGAGCAGAGAAAGTGATAAGACAATGAGGAAGACAACTGCAGCGACAACCAGTACCCACTGCTTCAGCATGCGGTTTCCTCTGCGCTATTAAGGCTGGCACGATTGTACCGTCCCGAGGAGCGACCTTGAGAAGTCAAACTGCCTGCCTTCACCCAAAGAGGAAACCTTGACCTGTACTACCAGGGCAACGCCTTGCCCAGGTGGAAGTACCCTCCCGTCGGTCCATCATCTGCCAGAGTCGCCAATGCTGCGCTGGTTTTGCCACCTTCGGCCAATTCCATCGGAGCGCTTTGGCCGCCCATATCGGTCTTCACCCATCCCGGATGTGCCGAGTTGACCTTGATCTTGGTATCGCGTAGCTCGTACGCAAGATGGACTGTGAACGCGTTGAGTGCTGTCTTCGACGCATCATATGCGAATGATTTGGCGTTGTAGATGGGCGACTTCGGATCTGCGTGCAGCTGGAGCGACGCCAGAATGCTCGACAGGTTCACGATCCGCCCCGCAGGACTTTTCTTGATGAGAGGCAGAAGCTTCTCGGTCAGTTCCACCTGCGCGAAGAAATTTGTCTCGAATACCTTGCGTAGCAGGTCCATCGGCACATCCGCTGCGCGATGTTCGGGCCCTTCGCCCGGAAATGTCCCGCCTGCAATTCCAGCGTTGTTTACGAGAATGTCAAGCCGCCCGAACTTCGAGTCGAAGTAATCGTAGGCCGCCTGGTAATCCGCCCGCCTGGTGATGTCGAACTGAATCGCATCAGCGTCCACGCCTGCCGCGCGAAGCTTGGCGACCGCCCGTTCACCCTGCGTTTTGTCGCGCGAGCCAATCACAACCTTGATGTTTTCCGATTTGTTCTCTCCGAGGTCGAGCGCGGTCTGGAAGCCGAGCCCGCGATTTCCGCCGGTAATGAATGCGATCTTCTGTGCCATAGGGGAAGTATCTCCTGTCTAGCAGTTGATTCATCTGGGGGCGAAAAGTTCCGCAAATTCGAAGTTCGAAATGAACCGGGGCCGCATGGTTCGCTTGCTCTGCACATGCAGCCCTCAAAACTTCCCCGGCATCGAAGCACGCTGGGAGGATTCTTATGCCTGAGAAAGCGACCATGGAGCGAGCCAAAGAGGATTTGCGCGAGGGCAAGTCGCCCTCAACGGCGGCCGGCGAATTTGTTCGCGAAGAAATTTGTCTCGAATACCTTGCGTAGCAGGTCCATC
>NZ_JBARMD010000754.1:0-3424 GCF_049802275.1 Occallatibacter sp.
GTTTCACCGCAACCTGCGCAGGCGCCTGAGAACTCAAAGAGCGGCTGCAGCAGTTGCAGATCCTTTACCTGCGAGTGCGAAAGCTTGTTGCGATCGACTTCAGGCAGTTCGAGGAAGAACTCCCAGTTGTCGCGCTCAGCTTCGCGGAGGGGTGCCTGGGGCGCCATGTTGATGGCCTTCTTGCTAGCGTCGCTCTTGCTCTTGACGGGGCAAACGTCCACGCAAACGGCGCAACCGGTGCAATCTTCCGGAGCAACCTGCAGCGTGTAGTGATCGGTTTCCATGCCCTTCCACTTCGGCTTAGCCCACTGGAAGGTTGCGGGAGCCTTGTCGCCGAGTTCGGGGCTATACACCTTGGCGCGAATCACGGCGTGCGGGCAAACCATGACGCACTTGCCGCACTGGATGCAAAGGTCCTTGTCCCACACCGGGATGAACTGCGCGATGTTGCGCTTCTCCCACTGCGCGGTGGCGGTCGGAAATGCGCCGCCGGCAGGAATGGCGCTGACGGGGAGCAGATCGCCACGTCCGGCTGCGATTTCGCCGAGGACGTTGCGGACAAACTCCGGCGCTTTGCCGGAGATGGACGGAATGAGGTCGAAGTCGGAGGAGGCGACGGTCGGCAGTTCGACTTTGTGAAGATGTGCAAGCGCCGCATCAACTGCCTCGAAGTTTTTCTGCACCACGGCCTCGCCGCGTTTGCCGTAGGTCTTCTTGATGGCTTTCTTGATCTGCGCGATTGCATCTTCGCGCGGCAGAACACCGCTGATGGCGAAGAAGCAGGTCTGCATGATGGTGTTGATGCGCGTACCCATGCCGGCATCGCGAGCCACCGTGTAGCCGTCGATCACGTAGAACTCGATCTTTTTGCGCAACATCTCTTCCTGCGTCGACTTGGGCAGCTTGTCCCAGACTTCGTCGGCGGAGTAAGGCGAGTTGAGCAGGAAGACCGCACCGGGCATAGCTGCCTCAAGCACGTTCATCTTCTCAAGGAAGCTGAAGTTGTGGCAGGCCACGAAGCTGGCGCGGGTGATGAGGTAAGTGGAGCGAATCGGGTTGGGTCCAAAGCGCAGATGCGATGTCGTCATCGAGCCGGACTTCTTGGAGTCGTAAACGAAGTAGCCCTGCGCGAAGTTGGGAGTTTGGTCGCCGATGATTTTGATGGAGTTCTTGTTGGCGCCGACGGTGCCATCGGAACCTAGTCCGTAGAAGAGCGCGCGGACCGTCTTGGGATCTTCGGTAGAGAACGCCGGATCGTACGTAAGGCTGGTGTGCGAAACATCGTCGTCGATGCCGATGGTGAAGTGCTTTTTGGGGGTGGTCTTGTTCAGCTCGTCGTAGATCCCCTTGACCATGGCGGGCGTGAATTCCTTCGAGGAGAGGCCGTAGCGGCCACCAATAATGGTCGGCATCGCGGCGAAGGGCAGCGTTTCGGCATGCTCTGCGAGAACAGTGACGACATCCTGATAGAGAGGCTCGCCCGTGGCACCTGGTTCCTTGCAGCGATCAAGAACGGCAATCGACTTGACGGTTGCGGGCAGCGCGTTGATGAAGGCGGAAGCGTCGAATGGACGATAGAGGCGAACCTTGAGCAGGCCGATTTTCTCGCCCTGCTTGGCCATCACGTCAACGGCTTCTTCAGCGGCTTCGGCGCCGGAGCCCATGATGATGACGACGCGCTCTGCATCGGCGGCGCCGTAGTAGTCGAAGAGGTGATATGCGCGGCCGGTTTGCGCTGCGAAGCGATTCATAACCGATTGCACGATGCCCGGGACAGCGGCGTGATACGGGCTGCAGGCTTCGCGCGCCTGGAAGAAGACGTCGGGGTTTTGCGCTGAGCCGCGAAGCAAAGGCCGATCGGGGCTGAGTGCGTTCTGACGGAACTGGATGATGTATTTGTCGTCGACGAGCGCGCGGATGGTTTCGTCGCTGATGGGAAGAATCTTGCCGACTTCGTGGGAGGTGCGGAAGCCATCGAAGAAATGAATGAATGGGATGCGGGACTCGAGGGTAGCTATCTGCGCGACAAGAGCCAAATCGGCCACTTCCTGCACGGAGTTCGAAGCGAGCATCGCCCAGCCGGTAGAGCGGCAGGCCATCACGTCAGAGTGGTCGCCAAAGATGGAGAGCGCGTGCGTCGCCAAGGTGCGGGCCGTCACGTGCATGGTGGCCGGCGTCAACTCACCGGCGATTTTGTACATGTTGGGAATCATCAACAGCAGGCCTTGCGAGGCCGTAAACGTGGTGCTGAACGCACCGGCCTGCAGTGCGCCATGCAACGCGCCAGCAGCGCCGCCTTCGCTCTGCAGTTCTTCCACGATGGGCAGTGCGCCCCAGATGTTCTTTTTGCCTTCCGAGCGCCACTGATCGGCCCACTCGGCCATCGGCGACGAGGGGGTAATCGGGTAAATTGCGACGACTTCGGAAAGTCGATAGGCTACAGAGGCCGCAGCCTCGTTCCCATCTAAAATCACCATTTCTTGTTCACTCATTCGCTTTGCCTCACGTGGCGAAACCACTGATTCATGCGTTCCGCGCCGATTCTGTAAACCGCCGCTCGCTGATGGTCGCGTCGGGCTGAGTTATGTGATTTTTGTCGCACATATTCAGTGGTTTCGCGATCACGCGGCCTGCGGAGAAGAACCGCTACGAGGAGTCTCTGCTTTGAGGGGGTTAGCGGCTGTGACGAGAGACACAGGGCGGGTGATGTTTACCACATCATGAAACCTTTTTCACATTGCACAAAGACAATTTTGATCGCGAGCGGAATCGTTGGAATGATGCGTTCACTCGAGCAAAGATGGTGGCGAACCTTGAGATTGAGCCCATCTCGTTTGCGCATGTGTCAGCCGGGTTGTATGCCTGACGCAAACATTTGCATTGCGGCGTCTGCGGAAACCTTTGATTTGGCGATTTCATCCAAGCACGAGGTTATTCTCGCGGGCAAGCCGCGCGATTTCCCAGCCGTAACTGACGGCTTTCTTAGCTGTCAGTCGGTGTTCGATTCCCGCCAGATGCGAGGAGGATAAGTGAATAAATTCAAATATTTATTGTTCATCGGGGTCGCTGCTCTCTGTTTTGCGGCTGTCCCCCAAAAGGCACGCGCACAGATCGCGGTCCAGATCGGGCCGCCGCCTGTGTGCCCTTACGGTTATTTCGACTATCCGCCGTACGATTGCGCACCATATGGCTACTATGGACCTGAGTGGTTTTCAGGCGGCGTGTTTATCGGAGCGGGACCATGGTTTCACGGGTCTTCTCATTTCTGGGGCCACGTGGATAACCATTACGACCGCAACGATGGATGGCACGGCGAATATCCGCCGCGCGGCGAGCACTTCGACGCGCACCACGACCAACCAGGGCACGAACAGCATTTCAGCGGCAATGAAATGCGCGACGGCCATGGGCACTCGAACCTCGG
>NZ_JBARMD010000755.1:0-14543 GCF_049802275.1 Occallatibacter sp.
AGTTGACGGCAGATGACGATGCGCTGGAGTTGATTGCGAGCTACTCAAGTGGCGATTGCCGCAGCGCCTACAACACGCTGGAAGTGGCGGCACAGCTTGCGCTGGAGCCGAACAGGGCCGTAACCAACCACATCGACAGGGCGCTGGCGACCGAGGCAGTGCAGCAGCGCGTGCTGATGTATGACAAATCGGGCGAGGAACATTACAACCTGATTTCCGCGCTGCACAAGAGCGTGAGAAATTCCGATCCGGATGCGGCGCTGTACTGGCTGGCCCGGATGTTTGCCGCGGGGGAAGATCCGTTGTACCTGGCGCGGCGTGTCGTGCGAATGGCAGTGGAGGATATCGGCCTGGCCGCGCCCGAAGCCCTGAACCTGTGCTTGTCGGCGAAAGAGGCCATCGATTTTCTAGGATCGCCGGAAGGCGACCTGGCGCTGGCGGAAGCCGTTGTCTATCTGTGCCTCGCACCGAAGTCGAATGCGGTGTACACGGCGTATGGAGCAGTGCAGCAGGAGATCGAACATACTCGGCAGGAACCGGTGCCGCTGCATCTGCGTAATGCGCCGACGCGGTTGATGAAGGAACTGGACTACGGCAAGGGCTATCGCTATGCGCACGACGAAGAAGGCAAGGTGGCGGAGATGGATTGCCTGCCCGACTCGCTGAAGGGACGCAGCTACTACAAGCCCACGCAGGAAGGTCGCGAGAAGGCTCTGGCGCAGCGGATGGAAGAGATTCGGCGCATTCGCGCGGGCAAGGTGGCGAAGAGCTGAGAGATTCCCGGGAGATCGAAGTCGTATCGACCTCAAACCATCCTTCAAGAAATCTAATCCATGACGAAATGTCAGCTTTGGAGACGGGATTTCGTCACTGGGTTTCGTCACTTAAAGCATCGTCACTGCCTCTCGGCAAGCGATAACTTCGTAAATCACCTTCTTTCATACATCAGGCGTCGTTGCGCTGCCGCCGCAACTTTGGCCCGCCAGTTGCTGTTTATACGCCTAAGTAAGTAAGCGCGGATGGGTCCGATCCGATCGCGAAACGGAACGCAGGAACCAAGCGTTGCGTAGTAAGCGGAAGGCGATTGAAACGGACTGGAAAAACGCCGACCTGAACCGAAACTGGCGAAGGCGGCAACCGCGGAACGAGCAGTTGACTGGGAGGTTTTTATGTCGCCGAATGGAAATGACTACACATATGTGAAGCAGTTCGAGGGCAATCTTCGCGGCTCTTCCGAACCAGTCCCTGCTCGTTTGAATACGAGCCTGCGGGTAATGTCACCGGAGATGGTACAGGAACTTCTGAAGCTGGATCATCGGTCAAGCGGCGCACCGCTCTACGTATTTGTTCGCCGTGACGGCTTGCCGCTTCATCCCAGTCTGCAGGCTTCAGGACTTCACTACTTCGAGTGGTAGTTATGCATGCCGCTGTCACATTCAATCGCGGTACTTCACCGAGCAGCCGTAAGCGCGTGTGTAAGGCATGGCCACAGGCTTTCCGGCCATCGCCGCAGTGAGCGCGTCGGAGATATAGTTGTCGGCGCCCTGGATGTCTCCGGTATCAGTGGTTGGGCGGTTATCGATGGCGCCTGTGTAAATCAGCTTCCCCTGCGGATCGATGATGAACATGTCGGGCGTAGTTTTCGCATTGTAGAGACGCCCGATTTTGCCCTCGGGATCAAGTAGAGCCGCCGTAGGCGCGGCGTGCATCTTCGCCAGGTAGTCGTTCTCCTGCCCCGGCGTTACATATCCTTCGTGGCCTGGTGCAGAAGAGATGACAGTTAACCAGACGACTCCCTTCCCCGTCCACTCCTTCTGCAGGTTCTGCATATTCCCTGACTCGTAGTGCTTGCGCGTGAATGGGCAGCCCTGGTTGTGCCACTCGAGCACAACATATTTGCCTCTGTATTGGTCGAGCGAATGGGATTTCTCGTGCGAGTCGGTCGCGGAGAAGGCTGGCGCTGGCGCATTGACGCGGGCGCTCTGTGCGATTGCCGCAACGGGAATCAGAGAAAGCAAAGCGGCAGCGAAGGTGGCAAATTGAGAGCGGAGACGCATGAAGGAACCTCCTGAGGGGAAATGTCAGAAGGTGAGCCCGGGTGCGGGCCGGGATCTCACTACTTAATTGGACGAAGAGGCGGAAGTTTGTGTTGTGCCGCGCGTCAACTGGGAGATGGCATTCGTCACAATTCCGGGGGTGAGGACTTCGGGGAGAATCCGTGGGCTCTTTTCTCCGGGGACATAAAGCACATAAGTTGGCACGCCGCTTCTGCCGAGCGAGGTCAGCGTCTGCGTGATGGAGTCGTCATACCGGGTCCAGTCGGCGCGGAGCAGGACGACGTTATTGTCGGCAAAAGCTTTCTGAACCTCCGGTTTGCCGAGTGCTACGCGCTCGTTGACCTGGCAGGAGAGGCACCAGTTCGCGGTGAAGTCGACGAAGACCGGACGGCCCTGGGATTGATAACGAGCGACGGCTCCGGCGGACCACGGCTGCCACGCGCGAGAGCTTTCGACTGGATTCGGTGTCTCGGTTGCGACAATCAGTTGTTTCGATGCAATAACCGAGAGAACTACCACGAAGAGAAGAAGCACGCCAGCGATTGCTGTGGACCAACTTTTTGTGGGCCAGCGGCCCAGGAACCATCCGGCGATCGCGAGGAGCAAGAAGCTGGCAAGCAAAGCTGCGAGAACTGCCGCGCCGTAAGCATTGGCAAGAACCCACGCGAGCCCGATGACGGTAGCGAAGATTGGAATCGAGACAGCCTGCTTGAGGACTTCCATCCATGCGCCCGGGCGCGGCAGGATGCGTGTCCATGCGGGCTGCAGAGTGAGCGCGACGTAGGGTGCGGCGAGACCGAGAGCAAGCGCGGTGAAGATGGCGAAGGTGACGGCGGCTGATTGTGCGAGAGCGTAGCCGAGGGCGACTCCCATGAATGGAGCGGTGCATGGAGTGGCGACGATTACGGCGAGAACCCCGGTGAAGAAGCTACCGGTGTAGCCCTGCTTCTGCGCCAGCGATCCGCCTGCGCTTGTCAACGTGAGGCCGATTTCAAACTGGCCGGCAAGGGAGAGGCCGAGGAAGAAAAGCAGCGCCGCCATCAGCGAAAGAAATATGGGCGACTGGAACTGGAATCCCCATCCGAGATGCGAGCCAGCAGAGCGGAGTCCAAGCAACACCGCTACCAATACCCAGAAGGAAACCAGAATCCCGGCCGCGTAAACGAAGCCGTGGGTGCGCAGCTTATGCCTCTCCTCCCCTCCCGACTGCACCAGCGACAAACCTTTGATGAAGAGCACGGGAAAAACGCACGGCATCAGGTTGAGGATGAGTCCGCCGAGGAACGCGAGGCCGGCAGCCTGCAGTAGGCCGATGGTAGCGGGGTTAGGGGTGTTAGCGGAGCTAGCGGGGCTAGTCGAAGTTGGGTTGGTGCTCACGGCTGGCGCGGGTGATTCCGATGGAGCCGGCTTCGCTAGTTTCGGGGCGCCGGACGGAACGATCAGTTCATAGGCGCGGCCGCCGGAGAGCTGGAGAAGGCCTTGCAACTGTTTAGGATTGGCGGCGAGGCTTTCGTCTTTCTTGAGATCGAGAGTGAGGCCGTTCGCTGTTGGTTTGGCAACCTGCGGTGCAGGGTTCGACAGAATGTCTGGCTCCGCGGGGAAAAACGATGCATCCGTTTCGCGCTGGCCGGTAACAACGGTCAGGCGAAACCCGCCGGCTGCGGGCGTGAATCCGACTTTGAGATTTGTAGGCAACGGCAGCGGGAGTTTGTTGGCGAGGCGAGCCCATATGTCCTGATCGGGTTGGACGTTTCCCGCACCGCCGGAGGCAATCGGGCGGGTGAGGTCGAGCTCGGTCTTTTCGGGGATGCAGCTTCCGCGACAGACGAGCCAGTCAACCTTGGCGTGAAGCGTTGCCGGGCCGGAGGGTGCTCCGCCGGTGACATTGAGTTGAATTGGAAAGAGCACTTCGTCTTCGTAGCCGAAGTCCATCAAGGGACCGAGGGGAAGACGCCTGGGGATGGGAAACTGAAGCGGGCCGGCGGTGATTCCCTGCGGCAGCGTCCACTTGATGTGGGGCGGCTCGCCGGCGTCGCCGGGGTTTTTCCAGTAGACGTGCCAGCCGGGTTCAAGCTTGAAGTAAAGGCCGGCGTTGTTGGCGGTGCCGGATTTGAGTTGCGCGTCGGGGCTGATGAGCTGCACGTGAACATGGGGCAGGTCGGCGGAGCTGGAGGCAGCGAATGCGGAAACGGCCGCGGTGAGCAGGGTGCCAAGCGCGAGGATGGGGCGGAGTCTCATTCTGAGAAGGGGATTACCAGTCCATTAGACGCGTGGCGAAATACATTGGTCGCGAAAAGCGGCTGGGTTGGCCCATTGGTTTCCCACCTTGCGTCGCAAGGATGGCACCCAGGGTCTGTGCGAGTGTGGGTAATCACGAGCTAGCCCACCCTTTGCGCGTGTTCGCGGAATATGCATGCATTCTGGACGCACTTCACACCGGCACTTCGCGCGCGAGCGACGGCCTTGTCGTTGATTACGTCCTCCTGAAGCCAGAGGTACGGGATGCCAAGACGGACGACGTCTTCAACGATAGGTGGAACGTTTTCTGAGGAACGGAAGACATCCACGAGATCGATGCCTTTGGGGTAGTCCTTTTTGGCTGCTTCATGCGCGGACTCGATATCGGGGTAGCACTTGAGGCCGAGCACTTCAGTGAGCGCGGGGTTCACGGGGAAGACGTGATATCCCTGCATCACCAGGTAGCGGCCGATGTTGTGGCTGGCACGCCAGGCCTTGTCGCTCATGCCAACAACCGCGATGGTCTGCGCAGTGCGGAGCATTTCGTTGATGATGGCAGGGTCATTCATTTCTTAGCTTCTAGCTTCTGGCTCCTAGCTTCTAGCTGAAAGCTATCAGCTTTCAGTTCTCAGCTGTGATTTGCGAGCCGCTCAGCGTTTTACACGTCCAATTCGTCTTCAGGCCCGGCGGAGACTGCGGTGCCGCGGCGCTTGGCCAGGAGATATCCGCGAAGGAATGGCTCGAGATAGCCGTCGAGCACCTTGTCCACGTCGCCGACTTCTACCTTGGTGCGGTGGTCCTTGGCGATGCGATAAGGCTGAAGGACGTAAGAACGGATCTGCGAGCCGAAGTTGATTTCAAGCTTGGAGTCTTCGACTTTCTTGCTTACGGCACGCTTCTTTTCGAGCTCGTATTCATAAAGACGCGAGCGCAACATCTTCATCGCCTTCTCGCGATTCTTGTGCTGCGAACGCTCGTTCTGGCATTGCACTACGATTCCCGTAGGCAAGTGGGTCATGCGCACGGCGGAGTCGGTAGTGTTCACGTGCTGGCCGCCTTTGCCGCCGGAGCGATACGTATCAATGCGGAGGTCTTCGACCTTGAGATCGACGTTGATGGTCTCGTCAATTTCGGGCGAGACATACACCGATGCGAAGGAAGTGTGACGACGCTTGGCAGAATCGAACGGCGAGATGCGCACGAGGCGATGGACGCCGCTTTCTCCGGCGAGCTGGCCGAAGGCATATTCGCCCATGATCGTGAAGGTTGCCGACTTGATTCCGGCTTCTTCGCCATCCTGGTAGTCGTTCATTTCGGTTTTGAAGCCCTGCTGCTCGGCCCATCGCAGGTACATGCGCAACAACATCTCAGCCCAGTCCTGGCTCTCGGTGCCCCCGGCTCCGGGGTGCACGGTGACGATGGCGTTGAGCGGGTCCGCCTCTCCTGAAAGCATCGTCCGGGCTTCCAGCTCTTCCGTAAAGGTGGCGAGGGACTTGATGTCGCGTTCAAGATCAGCTAGAACGTCTTCGCCTTCTTTGGCCAGTTCGAAGTAGGCGTCGATATCGCCAGTGCGGCGGACAAGTTCGTCATCGTCGGCGATGAGCGTTTCAAGGCGCTTGCGATCGCGCATAATGGGCTTGCTGGCAGCAGAGTTCGACCACATTGCCGGGTCGGCAAGCTTCGTTTCGATGTCCGTTAATTCCCTGCGGAGGCGGGCAGGGTCAAAGATACTCCCGCAGGTCGCGGACTTGATCGCGCACCGGAGCGTAGGCGTATTCGAGATCAGTTAATGCCATGCTTTGCTCTCAGAACCTGACTTTGTTAGCAAGTTGGCGAGTCAACCGGCCGCGCGAGCGACCTGCGACTGCACTAAGGCAAGTATAGCGGAGACAGCGGGGTCAGAGAGACTCGTTTGAGGTGCCGGCTCGGCTCGCTATCCGCCTGATTTCAGTCTTCAGAGACCAAGCGAGAACGATGATCGAAAGCAGTACGCACAACCAGGCGAAGAGGTCGCCGTGGTCCGTGTAGAAGGTGACATCGTCGCGGAATCCGTATTGGGCGGGAAGAGCGTCAACCTGGTGGCGCGGGATGCTCTGGCGTACCCGGCCGTAAGGGTCAATGGCTGCGGTGACGCCGTTGTTGGTGGCTCGCAGAAGCCAGCGCCGATTTTCGATGGCGCGCATGCGAGCCATGTTGAGATGCTGCCAGGGGGCGCTGGTGTCCCCGTACCAGCCGTCGTCGCTGATGTTAACCAGAACTTCAGCGCCGAGTTGGGCGAAGTGGCGGACCTCGTCGGCGAAGACAGCTTCGTAGCAGATGAAGACTCCGTAGCGATGGCCATTGAGGCGGAAGGTCGTGCGCTCAGTGCCTCGCGAAAACGACGAAACGCGGCCGGTGAGCTTGTGAGCAAACGTGAGGTACTGCTGGAAGGGAATGTATTCGCCGAAGGGGACGAGGTGAATCTTGTCGTAGCGGCCGACGAGACCACCCGCGTTGTCGATCACGAGGGCCGAGTTATAGTAGGCCGTTTCCTGACCGTCGTTGTTGTAATCTTCGCCGATATTGCCTACTACCAGCGGAGCATCGACCAATTTAGCAACCCCGGCAAGTGAATTCCGAAAACGCGCATCGGATTGGGTAAAAGGCGCCGGCGATTCTGGCCAGACGACGAGATCTGGGTGGGTAGGATAGGGCGGGCAAACGATTTCGCCGTTCGGCGCACCGGTTTGCGGAATACCTGCGATATAGGTCTTGCATTGCTCGCTGGCGAGGTGCGTGATGTCGGCAAAGTGTTTCTCCCATTCGCCAGGACCAACCCAATCGTTGTCGCCACCTACGTCAAGGTTGGGCTGGATGAGGACGGCGGAGGCGGAGGTTGACTGCCTCGCTGGTTGATAGGTGATTCCGGCAAAACCTGTGAGCAGTAAGATTGTGCCTGCTGCGCTCCAGGCCCATCTGCGGCTCTTGCCCTGCGGAATCATGCCGTACGCGATAAGTGCATTCACAGCCACAAGGACGAGGCTGATTCCATAAACACCGGTCCACGGGGCGAGTTGGCTAACAGCGCCGTTAT
Organism: Occallatibacter sp.; assembly: GCF_049802275.1. NCBI lineage: Bacteria > Pseudomonadati > Acidobacteriota > Terriglobia > Terriglobales > Acidobacteriaceae > Occallatibacter > Occallatibacter sp. Next base: position 7,369 of record NZ_JBARMD010000755.1, read on the forward strand.
CGACCTGCGAGTACCCGAGCTGATCCCACGGAACGCTGGTGATGCGCGCGGCGGCCAGATCGAGCGCAACCCACAGAAAAGGCGCGGCAGCAAGCGCAAATCTTGTCTTGCAAGTCGAACGGCGAACCAGCATCAATCCCAGACCGAACAGACCGAAATAAAGACCGAGGACAAGGCTGAAGGCGATCAGCAGCAGGATCGGCGCCGCCGCCGGCATATCGCCGTAATGCATCATGGTGTCGCGTATCCAGTAGCAATTGCCCATGTACCAGAGCACGCCGCAGAGATAGGAGATCAAAAAGGCGCGGCGGAAGGGATGAGGACGGTCAACAGTGGCAGGATTGAGAATTGCCCATAGCAGCGGGGCCAAGCCGAACCACGCAAAGATGCTGCGCCAGGGCGGCATGGGGCCAGCCAGCGGGAACGGGAGTTCCAGCAAAGCTGCAGACAAAACTGCCGCAGCCCACATCTTCATTGAATCCCAGCGCATACAGGGTGGAGTTTAATGCATCGGGCTGCGCCAGGGTTATTTGAGGCAGTGCGAATGAAACCAACGGAGTCTTGCAATGAGCAGGCCATAGCTTTAGGAATTCCTTACGAAAAAATCGTTAGGATCGAGGCATGGCTTTAGCTGTGTTCGCAATAAAACTCCTGGAATTGATGTTCTTTGTCGGTCTTGCGGGATCAGCGATTGTGGTTTTGATCAGCTTCGTTGAAGACTTTAAAGAGCTGTTCGGGGAAGATTAAGAATCTCCGCTCCATTTTTCACCCTATTTACAAGCATTTCCGTTTAGTTGTTGACTGGTACTCCGTCCAGCACTAAACTCAGCCAAGGGCGAACGGACAAAGGCCCTTTTGGACTCTGAGCGACAGAAAGACTTTGCTGGCGCGATAAGTAATGGCATCCACTAGAACGACCGTAGCCCCACCGTCAGACCGCGTCCGGCTCATCGTGGCATCCTCCGTGATGCTCACGTTCATCTCCTTCTGGCGTGCGGCCGCCATCGTCCTCAATGACTTAGGCTCATCGGCTTTCTACGCAGGCGGCATTGCCGAGCAGGCTGTGGGCGCTGCTGCACCTTGGTTCATTCTCGGCATCATGCTGTTCAGCTTTGCCGTACGCGCAGTGTACGTCGAAAGCTGCTCCATGTTCACGCGCGGTGGCGTTTATCGCGTGGTGAAGGAAGCACTTGGCGGCACATTCGCAAAGCTCAGCGTTTCCGCGCTGATGTTTGACTACATCCTCACTGGGCCGATCTCCGGCGTATCTGCGGGACAATACATCACCGGCCTGATGAACGAACTGATGGTGGTGGCCAACAACAGCCACTGGCTGCCCCCTGCGCTGCTGGAGCACGGCCAGCCTTTCCAGTTCGACATGAATTACACCTCCGCGGTGTTCGCGGCGGCCGTCACCATTTATTACTGGTGGCAAAACATCAAGGGCATCGAGGAGTCGAGCGACAAAGCGCTGCGCGTCATGCAGATCACCACCATCATGGTGATCATCCTGTTCATCTGGGGCGCGTATTCGGTGCTGATCAGAGGCGTGCATCTGCCACCTCCACCGACGCCGTCCAACTTGAAATTCAGCTCAGATTCTCTCGGTTTCCTGAAGAACTCGGGCTTGCCCATTTTTGGCCTCTTCGGAATCATCATGGCGTTCGGACACTCCATCCTGGCCATGAGCGGCGAGGAGAGTCTTGCCCAGGTCAACCGCGAGATTCAGCATCCGAAGCTGAAGAACCTGAAGCGCGCAGCGATCGTGATTGCGATCTATAGCCTCGTCTTTACGGGCGGAGCAACGCTGTTGGCATCGATGCTGATTCCGGACGCGCCAAGGACCCAGATTTACCAGAACAACCTGATTGCCGGACTCGCGATGTACATGGTCGGCCCGATGTTCTGGCGCGTGGCATTCCGAATTTTCGTGGTGTTTGTCGGATTTTTGATTCTTTCGGGCGCGATCAACACGTCGATGATTGGATCGACCGGCGTGCTGATGCGTGTGGCGGAAGACGGCGTGCTCACGGATTGGTTTCGTAAGCCGCACCCCAAGTTCGGCACCAGCCATCGCATTGTAAACCTCGTGTTCGCCCTGCAGATGTTCACGATTATCGCCACGCGCGGCAACGTCATCACCCTGGGTGAAGCGTATGCATTCGGCGTGATCTGGTCGTTCACTTTCAATAGCCTCGCCATGCTTGTGCTTCGCTGGAAGTACCACGGCGAACGCGGCTGGAAGGTTCCGCCGAATATCAAGATAGGAAAAACCGAGATACCCGTGGGGCTGTTCTGCGTCTTCCTGGTGCTGCTATCCACGGCGATTACAAATTTGTTCACGAAGTCGATCGCAACGGTCAGCGGCATTATTTTCGCCGCAGCGTTCTTCGTCATCTTCACCGTGTCAGAGCGCGCGAACCTGCGCAAGCATGCTCTGACTGCGCGGCAGATGCGGGATCATTTCCAGTTGGAGCACCAGGACACGATCAGCCGCGAGTCGGTTGCGCTTCGTCCGGGCGGCATCATGGTGACGATGCGCGATTCGAACAACCCTGTTGCGTTGAAATGGGTGCTGGCTCGAACCAAGACGGAAGATCGCGACGTGGTGGTGATTAGCGTGCGCATGATGGGCGCAGGCGGACCGGAGTATCTGAGTGCCGAGGAACAAAGCTTCAGCGAGCACGAGCAGATGCTGTTTACCAAGGCTGTCTCCGTGGCGGAAAGTTTCGGCAAGAAGGTCTCGCTGCTTGTCGTTCCCGCCGGTGATGTTTTTGCAGCGCTGGTGCAGGGCGCTAACTCACTTGAAGTGGATTCAGTGGTTTCAGGCCAATCAACTTCGATGACGGCGGAGGACCAGGCATTTCACCTGGGCCAGGCGTGGGAGGCACTTCCGGAACCGAAACGCCAATTCAATTTCTACGTGGTGGGTGCGGACGGCGAGACGAAGGTGTTCTACATCGGGCCGCATGCACCGACACTTGGTCCGGATGACGTGCAGCTTGTGCACCGTCTATGGCTGAATATGCGGCGCGATCCATCGGTGCAGGACCTGCATCACAGCGACATCATCACTTACGCGCTGACGCGGCTAGCCGGCCAGTATGCGCGAGAGAAGGTAGAGATCCTGCGCGATCTGCGGAATTATCGCGCTTCGGAGTCTCCCACACTTCGAATAGGTGGGCAGGATCTGACTGGAGTTGCTTCGCCATCTGGCGCTCACGACCAGGCGCAGCAGCCAAACAAACCTCCCCGAGGGGTTTGATTCCGATTGCGTTATCTCCCGCGAGTATTACGTTCAGTCCCGCCAGTATTGAGCGCCCCAGTAATCAAGAGTAACCAGCGATCGACTTACTGCTTATGCGGTTCGAGTTTGAATTCTCCTGCGCGACGTTACTTTAGGGCAACCAAAAGCATGTAAATGAGGCTGATTACGGCTGGAAATTGGTCCTCTTTTCCAATAAATCAGGACGGACAAGCTAATTAGGGAAGTTAGAGCAATTAGCCGTGGAGTTAGTTGACCAAAGTCAGGTCCGGTTACTCTTTTTCGTTTGTCAAAGCTTTGACAATTAGATATGGTCTCTTCTCAGAAACCTCAATTTCATCGATGGTGAGAGTCTACGCGCATCCTGCGCCCGGCTCGTTAAAGGAGGCATGGTGGGAGTCGCAGAGATACTGTTACAGATTGATCGTGAGATTGCACAATTGCAGCGGGCGAGAGCATTGCTCAATGGCGGTGCCGTCAAGAGTTCGAGTAAGCCGGCTGCCAAAGCACCCAGAAAAGCCCGCAAGAAGAAACGGAACCTTACACCGGAAGGCCGGAAGCGGATCGCTGAAGCAGTGAGGCGTCGTTGGGAAAAACAGAGGAAGGCATCGGGAGGGAAATAGCCTGCCTGCCGAAACGGCTGGGGAACCCCAGCCGTTTTGCTTATAGATCCCTCTTTGACTAGATAGACTCTCCGGGCGCGATCCGGATAACTTCGATGGAACCCTTCAGATGTTCGGCCAGTTGATCCGGTGTTCCAGCCAGCGGCGGAAACGTCCCGAAGTGAATCGGCAGGATCGCCTTCGGTTCCAGAAATTGCGCCGCCAGCGCAGCTTCCTTTGGTCCCATGGTGTAGAAACCGCCGATGGGAAGCATCGCAATCTCCGGATGATAGAGATCCTTGATCAGCTTCATGTCACTGAAGACTGTGGTGTCTCCGGCATGATAGAGGACGGGTCCATCGGTAATCGTCAGCACGAAGCCGGCTGCGATCCCGGCGTATTGCGTGCCGTTCTTCCCTTCGACGCCGGAAGAGTGCTTGGCCTCTACCATCGTGACCGCCACATCTTCTAACTGGACGGTCCCACCGATGTTCATTCCGGTAATGTTCTCAGCTCCCTCTTTGTTGACGAAGGCAGCGAGTTCATAGATTGCGACGACATTGGATTTGTGTTTCTTCGCGACTGGAACAGCGTCCGACATGTGATCGCCATGACCGTGCGTCAGCAGGATGAAATCAATCTTCTCGGGTAACGCGAAGCCTTTGGGGTATTTGGGATTGTGCTGGATGAAGGGATCGATGAGGATGTTTGTCCCTTTTGCAGTCTGGACGAGCACCGTGGCGTGTCCAAGCCACGTGATGCGTGTGCCTTTCAAGGAATTCATAGTCGCTCCAGTTGGGGATATCTCACGAAGAGAGCAGATGATTGGATGCGATAGAGCGCAGTTGGATTGCCATTAATTACCACCCAGCGACGCGGACCTGTCGCTGGCGACCCCGGCTTACCACCCCGGCTCATCGCGTGATGATTACTTCGGAAATGCTGTCCTTGGCCAGAAACTGGCGAAAGCCCGACCACTGATGGAAGAGGTCCTGAATAATGCGATTGGTGAAGACGCGCTGTATTGGAAAAGGCTGAGCAAGCTGCATTTCCACGGTATCGCTCTCGGTGATATGGAAACGGCAGTGCGCGGATTCTTCGGGCTGCTTTCGTGTATGAAAAAAGGCGAGGACCTGGCCGCCCGCGTTCAGCGACGCGTGCAGATGGCCGACAACGGCCGGCACGAACGGTTCGGGAATGTAATCGAGGGCAGTCCACAGCAACACGACGTCATACATCTTCCCGCCGAAATCGAGAGTCTGTTTGAGATAAGCATCGGTGTCATAGACTGGCTTGTCGTCTTCGTCGACACCCTTTTGCCAGGCGCCCGTGCAAGCCTCGGTGGCCAGGTCAGTGAGAAATACGCTGTGCCCGAGGCTCGTGAGGTAATTGATATTGGTCGGCGATGTGGCGCCAGAGTCGATGATGCGGAGGCCGGGTTCGGCTTGCAGCCGTTTGCGCAACGCTGCCCATCCTCCCGAATGTCGCGGAATACGGGGCCCGGTCGCGCCCGAACCGGTGGATTGGGCGCTTTCCTTTTTGTCGAACCAACTGCGAATCACTTTGGAATCCCCTCGGGATGAAAGGCATGCAACCGGGCGGCGCCCGGTCGGACGCCGATGCTACGCATTCGTTGCGGGGGCGGCTTCAGGCGTCTTGGCGCCCTGGCTCAGATCGACTTTACCGCGAAATACGGCATTGTCTTCGACTGCGAGGCGCAGCGCGCGCACGTCGCCTTCCACCACGCAACCGGAACGCAACTCCAGTCGGCCACTGGCCACGATGTTACCCTGGACCTGTCCCTGAATCAAAATATCCCGCGCCGTAAGATCGGCGGCGACGTTCGCACTTGGGCCGATAGTGAGTCGGCTCTCCGTCAGAGTCACGGTTCCTTCGACTCGCCCGTCGATGATCAGGTCTTCCCCGCCCTTCACTTCACCGCGGATGATGACAGACTTGCCAATCCGAGCAGAGCCATTTTCGGTCGCCATGGATCAATTTCCTTCCCAATTCATTTAATTCGACCGGCGCCAAAAAGACGCCTATCTGTCGTGGAATCATTCGGAGTCAGGGCGGCCGGGATGATGCCGGTTGGATCCCTGAAAAGACACGAAAGTCCCTAATCGAACTATAGCATCGGTGTCGAACCCTTCAATTCAATAAACCGAAGCCGATTGACCGGCGTCCAAACTAAAGGAACGTTGAGAAGGGCCGAACTGAAAGGCGATAAACTGGTGATAGTGCGCCTGCTCGCTTTGTTCATTCTAATTTTGCCCCTGGCTGCAGTCGGCCAAGGGGTGGCCCTGCATGACGACGATGCGCTGGTGAAGCGAGCGCTGACGAACGAGGTTCGCGCTGCAGAAGATCAGCGGCATCCGATGCGCTATTGCTTGCACAAGTCCAGTCCGCGACTCACTTCTACCAAGGAAATCTTTGAGACCAAAGACGGTGCAGTGGCTCGGCTTATCGCTGTCAACGACTCACCCTTGAGTGCGGGAGACGAAGAGAAGGAACATACCAGACTCGCCACGCTGCTGAGCGATCCAGAGCAGCAACACCACCGGAAGGAAACGCAGGATGAAGACACCGCACGAGCGATGAAGATACTGCGGGCTCTTCCAAACGCATTTTTATATGAGTTTGCGGGTACCGGAACAGGTCCCAAGAGGGCGGTGCTGAAGTTCACATTCAAACCCAACCCGAAATTTGATTCGCCTGATCTTGAAACACAGCTTTTGATGCAAATGACCGGCGAAATCTGGATCGATGTCGCCCAGGAGCGTGTGGTTAGGCTCGAGGGCCACCTTACGAGGGACGCGAATCTTGCCTGGGGAATTCTGGCACGGCTCAACAAGGGCGGATGGATCTTGATTGAACAGGCGGATGTTGGCGATCATCAGTGGCGCATTGTGCACTTCAAAATGGCGATGACAGGGCGCGTGCTATTCATGGCCAAGGTCTTCGATACGACTGAAGATACGAGTCGGTTTGCGCCCCTACCCCTTGGCTTGAGTTATAAGCAGGCCATCCAGATGGCAGAATCCGAGGATCTAAATACAAGCCAGGGAACGAACGCGCAGACTAACCGATAACTCAGCGGAAACGAAAAGCGGGTCCGTCAAAACTCGACGGACCCGCTTTCTTGTCTGTGTGTCCGGCTCTACTTTACCTTGAGCAGGATGATGACCAGGGTAAACAGGGTGAGGGACTCGATGAGGGCGAGGCCGAGGATCAGGAAGATCATCAAGCCGCCACGCGCGCCGGGGTTGCGAGCAAGCGCTTCGCAAGCCGAAGCTGTGGCCTTACCC
>NZ_JBARMD010000756.1:0-3139 GCF_049802275.1 Occallatibacter sp.
CAGATTCAGTCGCAGACGCCGATGGTGATTGTGCTGGAAGATGGCGAGCGCGTGGAAGGTCAGATCGAATGGTATGACCGCGGAGTTCTGAAGGTGCGCGGCCGGGCGAAGACACTCATCTACAAGTCAGCTATCAAATATATGTTCAAGCTTGCCGAAGTGGGGCAATAGACAACCACATTCAATCCTACCTGGTATAGGCAGCTTTGCGCAGGCGATCGCGGATCGCCTCGCCGACCCCTTCGGCTGGCGGCAGCGGGCAGAGAATTACAGTACAACCCTCGGCATCGAGCGCGCGCAGGCCGGCGTACAGCTTCTCGGCAAGTTCTTCAGGCGAATCCCAACGGCCCCATGCGAACTCTGCTGCTCCCCGCAGCGGCGGCTGGAATCTGGTGCGCGCCAACTCCGCGGGAAGCATTACTCCCAGCCGATCATGGGCGAAGGGACGAGCCGCGTCAACAAGGCGGGCGGGGAGTTCCGCGAGCGAACCCTCGACAACAATCAATCGTGCGCGAGGTGCATAGTGCCGCATGCCGATGCCGGGCGACGGCAGCGCTTCAGGCGGAGCGGCCTTCGGCAGCATTTTTTCCTCGTAGCAAACCACCGGGCCGGCGACTTCGCGGATCTGTTGCGCGGTGATGGCGCCTGGGCGGTAAATCATCATGGGGCTTTGGGTCGGATCGAGAACAGTGGATTCGACACCGTGGCGGGTGGGGCCCGCGTCGACGACTGCGTCGATTTTGCCGTCGAGATCTTCGAGCACATGAGCGGCAGTGGTGGGGCTGATATGGCTGAAGACATTGGCGCTGGGTGCGGCGATGGGAACGCCGGCCTGGCGGATGATCTCGAACGCGACGGGATGCGCGGGCATGCGGATGCCGACCAGAGGACGCCCGGCGGTGACGACGTCGGGAACGGCTGCGGAACGGGGCAGCAGCAGCGTCAGAGGGCCGGGCCAGAATTTCTCCATCAATTCATAGACGACTGGCGGGAACGTGGTGACCAGCGGATCTAGCATCGGGTTGTGGAGGGCCGGGCCGGCGATGTGAACGATGATGGGATCCCACGACGGGCGCTGCTTGGCCTGAAAGATGCGGGCGACGGCAGCGGGATCGAGGGCATTGGCTCCCAGGCCGTAGACGGTTTCAGTGGGCAGGGCGACGAGTCCGCCAACCCGGAGAATCTCTGCTGCCTGAGCGACGGCTGCTTGCGCCTCGTCCGTTTCCATGCGGGCTGGGTTGACAGAGAGGCGCAGGGTCTTCACATACTTATTGTCGCCGTTTGAAGCCGTTGCCGCTACCTGCGTATACTCGCTCATTAACGATGGCTATCGAGACGGAGATCAAGTTCCGGGTTGCGAGTGTGGGTAAGTTGGTGATGCAGCTTCGCGGGGCGGGGTTTCGCCAGCAGACGCCACGCACGTTTGAGAGCAACGTTTTGTATGACACTCCGGACCGGAAGATGCGGGCGCGAACAGAGATTTTGCGCATTCGCAACTATGCGGGCAAATGGATGGTGACGCACAAGCGCCTGCCCGATGTGGGACCCGGCGAGGATGTGCACAAGCATCGCGTAGAGACGGAAACTGAGGTGGGCGACGGCGAGGTGCTGGCGCAGGTTTTTCTGTCGATAGGGCTAGTTGCGGCATTCCGCTATGAAAAGTGGCGCAGCGAGTGGACCGACGACGAGGGGCATTGCGTGATTGACGAGACGCCGATTGGAGATTATGCAGAGCTCGAAGGATCGCCGGATTGGATCGATCGGACCGCAGCCCGCATTGGCGTGAGTCGTGCGGATTACATCACGCTCAGTTATGGGCGGCTCTTTGAGCAGTGGCGCGAGGAACACCACTCAAGCGCGAACGATCTGACCTTTGATGCCGTGGCAGCCGCCGTCGGCAATCCGTAGAATTCCTGACCCTTTGCCAGGGTGCTTTTGCGCGATCGGGGATGGCCTTACTCGACGGGCATCCAGGTCTTATCGGGGTTGTAGTCCGAGATGGCCTCCGCAAGCTTTGCCGTGTCCGGCCCAAGGTCCTTCTCAAACGCCCTGCCATCCTGGTTGATGATGAAGGTCATCACGCCGGAGGTGCGGTACACCGCGGGATAGGCAAGAAACGCGACGCCGCCGCTCAGAACGCCATTCACCTTGTAGTCGCGGGCGCCGCCTCTCGCGGCCGGTCCCTGGCGGGTGAGGAGGCGAAAGACGTAGCCATGGAACGGGGTCGGCTCACCCGCCTTCCGGGTATAGCCTTCGTTCGACGCATCTGCAATCAGCGGCCCGACGGGACTGGGAGGCTCGCTATCGCTGGTCTTCCAGTAGAGCCCGTCATGCTTCCCTTCGGTGCTGAAGACTCTGCTGGCATAGTGTTTCACTTTTTCGTCATCGTGCAGGGTGGAGGCATATTCCTTCTGGGCATCGATCAGCGTTTCGAGGACTTCGATGGCGCCGTTCTCGTTGTTGCCAATGCGCCGATAGAGAATTTCCTGGATTCCGCTCTGAGTGTCGAAATACCATGCTCCGCCCGTGTTCTTCACCAGCGAGATGGGCATGGGCCAGTTGTCGGCTCCGATGTAAAGGGTGGCAGTCTGGTCCGGCTCGATGACGACGCGATGCATCTGCTCGTAGTGGGAGGCGAACTTTTCAATCAAGTTTTTGTCCGCCACTTCGTCGCCGGTATGCAGCACCTTATCCGCGTTCGAGCCGAAGATCGCATTGAGGCTGCTGGAGTCATCGGATTTAGCCGCCTTGTAAAGGGCCAGCGCGGCGTCGCCGGGCGTGGAGAAAGTCTTCTCATTCGCCGCCTGTGCATGGGAACCGGAAGGATAAGCGAGACAGAGCAGGATCAATGCGGCCAGCCACAGCACCACGGCGCCCAAGTGATCGGGCGATGGCCTTTCGTGAAGTTGCAACGTACGTTTCACTGAATTCCTCCTGACTTTTCTCGTTGCGGATACATCCTGGCCATAGCCTGAACCGCCGGGTGCGCGATTCACCAACCCTGGCTCCGTTACCTCTTGGGACGGCCACCGCTGGAACGGTTGGCGCCGCCGCTTTTGGCGCCGCCACCACCACCGCCGCGATTGCCGCCTCCTCCTCCACTGCTACGGGCTTGGGCTGTATTGGCGCTGCTGCGGTT
>NZ_JBARMD010000757.1:0-1587 GCF_049802275.1 Occallatibacter sp.
ACCCTAACCAGTGCTAGGCAGGCAGCCGACAAGACTTCTGTTCGTCCATTTCAGGTGAATGTTCCAGAGGCGGAGCTTACCGAACTGCGCAGGCGCATTAACGCGACAAGGTGGCCTGATCGGGAAACGGTCACGGATGAATCGCAAGGCCTGCCGCTTGCGACAATTCGGGAACTCGCGCGCTATTGGGCGACAGGCTACGATTGGCGCAAGATCGAAGCGAAGCTGAACGCCCTGCCGCAGTTCATCACCGAGATCGATGGGCTGGACATTCATTTCATTCACGTTCGTTCGAAACATGAAAATGCGTTGCCGCTGATCGTCACCCACGGATGGCCCGGCTCAGTCATCGAGCAACTGAAGATTATCGATCCACTCACCAATCCTACGGCACATGGCGCGAGCGCGGCGGACGCCTTCCATCTGGTGATTCCGTCGCTGCCGGGTTTCGGTTTTTCAGCAAGGCCCGCCACTTCCGGCTGGGGTCCGGAGCGCACCGCAAGTGCTTGGCTAGTGCTGATGAAGCGCCTTGGATACGCAAAATTTGTGGCGCAAGGCGGCGATTTGGGCGCGGGCGTTTGCACCGCGATGGCCAAACACGCACCGCCAGAATTACTGGGAATTCACACCAACTTCCCTGGGACTATTCCATCTGACATTGCGAGGGCCCTCCAGTGCGGCGATCCCCCGCCATCTGGCCTATCCCCCGACGAAAGACAGGCTTACGAGCAGCTGACCAATCTATTTGCGAAGAAACGTGCCTACGCACAATTTATGGCGACTCGCCCGCAAACGCTGTACGGATTGGCGGATTCGCCCGTCTGCCTAGCAGCTTGGCTCTTTGACCACGGTGACGGTTATGGCCAGCCGGCGGCGCCGATCACCTCGGCAGTACTCGGGCGCACGATTAATGGACACTCCGCAGGTGACCTGACACGAGACGATGTACTCGATGACTTCACACTCTACTGGTTGACGAACACGGCGATTTCCGCGGCTCGTTTCTATTGGGAACTTCACCTCAATCTTTATAACGCGGCCAATGTCTCTATCCCAGCTGCTGTGAGCGTCTTTCCCGGCGAGAACTATCGAGCCCCGCGAAGTTGGACGGAGCGGGCGTACGACAAACTCATTTATTACAACAAGGTCGACAAAGGCGGGCACTATGCGGCCTGGGAACAGCCGAAGCTCTTTTCAGAAGAGGTTCGCGCGGGCTTCAGATCCCTGCGGTAGTGTTCTTCACCAGAGAGGAGGAAATGCGCCATGCCTGACACGCGAAGTTTATGAATGTCGAAGAAGTCCTATTGGTCGCAGAGCCTCGGATGCACGCGCAGTCTCAAGCGAGCGAAGCCAGTGACGATTGGGGGCTTGTCGCCGAGGCGAAATCTGGATGCTCCGCTGCTTTCGGGCAATTGTACGAGCGCCATCGAGTAAAGGTCTATCACACTGTCTGGCGCGTAGTTCGCCAGAGGGAAGATGCCGAAGACGCGGTTCAACGATGCTTTCAGCGAGCCTTCACAAATCTAGCTAGGTTTCGCGGAGACTCGAAGTTTTCAACCTGGGTGACTCGCATAGCCATCAATGAAG
>NZ_JBARMD010000758.1:0-6402 GCF_049802275.1 Occallatibacter sp.
TTTCAGAATTGCGGCCGTCCTTTCGCAGGAGCCCGACCGAATCTCGGCAGGTGCGGGAATGGGTCCGCGCGTGATGGTGTCCCGCGCGTCCCTGGAAGACACGGGGCTGCTGGCGCCAGGGAGCCGCGCCGCGCAACGCATGCTGCTGAAGCTGCCGCCAACAGCGGACGATACGGCGGTGCGCAAGCAGGTGGAAGCAATTTTGCCTGACGCCCAGGTGATGGACTTCAAGGAAGGGAATCCAGCGCTCAGCCAGGGCCTCGACAATGCCACCGCGATCCTCAGCCTCATCTGTCTCGTTGCCATGGTGCTGGGAGCAATCGGCGTTGCTATGGCCATGCATGCACACCTCGAGCAACGAATGGACATGCTTGCCATTCTCAAAGCCGTCGGGGCACGTTCTTCCGACCTGTTACGGATATTTCTTTTGCAGACATTGGCACTTGGATTTCTCGGAGCATTGATTGGCGTCATGGGCGGAGCAGCTGTTATGGAAGCGCTGCCCGCCGTCTTCGGAAAGCTCCTGCCAGTGCACACCGTCATGCATTTTCCGTGGCGCGCGGTGGCCGCGGGTCTGGGCACGGGGTTGCTCACGACTTTGCTGTTCTGTCTTCCACCATTGCTCGATGTGCGCACAGTAAGGCCCATCCTGGTTTTGCGCCGGTTGGTTGAACAAGGGCCCAGCACGGTCCGCGAGTGGTTTGCGCAATGGTGGTCGCGCCGATTGCAACTGGGAATCGCCGCGCTCGTCGTTGTTGCGTTGGGCGCGATTGCCTGGGCGCTGTCCGATTCCGTGAAGGTCGGCGGCTGGTTCGCGCTCTTGTTCACGATTGCTCTCTTGGTGCTTCTTATCCTGGCAGCGGTTGCGCTCCGGGTTCTGCGCTTCGCGCTCAATCGCGTCAGGCTGCACCTGCCATCCTTTTTACGCCACGGCCTCGCAAATCTGTATCGTCCCGGCAATCAATCGGCAGCAGTGCTTGCTTCACTGGGCACTGGCGTTATGTTGATTCTCGCGGTCTACTTGATGCAGAGCACCTTGTTGCGCGACATACGCGAGACTGCATCCCCGAAATTGCCAAACGTCTTTCTCATCGATGTCACGCCGGACGAAGTCGATGGAGTGAAGGCTTTTTTCCAGCATCAGCCTGGCATCACTCAACCACTCGATCTTCTCGCCGGTGTGCAAGGCCGCTTCGTCTCTCTCAACGGCAAAACGCTCGACGAAATGAAAGAGCAGCACTTTCCGCGGAGGATGCTGGAGAATGCCGAACTGAGCTGGGCCGATGCCCCGCCGGCCGGTGACAAAGTGACGCAGGGCAAATGGTGGAACAACGCCAACGTCGCGGAGATTGCGATCGGTGAGGGGACCGCGCAGCGGCTCCATCTCAGCGTTGGCTCTTCAGTGGAGATCGCGATCGGCGGACGCGTCCGCGCCTTGAAGGTCGCAGCTCTGTACAAACCTGACGGACAGCACCTGGCCGCGCGCATCTCATTCATGCTCCCGTCCGGGCAGCTGAAAGACGAGCAGGCGACCTGGTATGGCGGCGCACATGTAGACCCCAAGCAAGTCGCCGCAATGGAACGCGCGCTTTTCGCTGCCTATCCGACAGTAACGGTAATAAACATCGCCGACGTTCTCGATCGGATTGAAAGTGTCGTCGACCAGATCACTTTTGTTGTGCGATTCCTCGCCGGTTTTTCAATTCTTGCCGGCCTCATGATCCTCGCGTCCAGTATCGCAAGCGCGCGCTTTCGCCGTATGCGCGAAGCCGTCGTTTTGAAAACGCTCGGAGCGACGCGCATGCGCATAGTGCGTACATTCAGTGTCGAGTTCAGCGTACTGGGTTTGCTGGCCGGTTCGGTTGGCGTGGTATTTGCCAATATTCTTACGCGTGTACTGCTGCGCAAGCTTGAGGTCAGCTTCCACATTGATTGGTTCGCGACGGCTGTAGCGCTGGTTGGAACAGCCATCCTCGCCACCGGGACGGGCTGGATCGCAAGCTTCCGCATTCTCGGACTTCGTCCGCTCGAAGTATTACGAGAAGAATAGGACGTTCGGTCCGTGGATGGCTTGCCTTCCATACCTGGCGAATGCCCCCCTGAATTCTCGAACAGAAGCCCTTCCCCGGGTGCCGATTTCAGTTGGCCCTGGCCTTTTCGTACTGATTTGCGCCAGCCGACAGGGGTTTGACCGCTTAAAAATTTGTCCGTATGATGAAAGGGCTGGCTTTCAGCGTCGGACACCCAAGTCTGGCCGAACCAGCAAGGCTGCAAGATAGCCATCCGCGCTTGTTGCCCCCTCGTTCAATGGTAGGACAGCTGCCTCTGGAGCAGCCTATCGGGGTTCGAATCCCTGGGGGGCAGCCACGAACTCTTATACTTATCCTCACTTCCTCTACCTTTCTCGACATGGCTCTACTTCGGTCTAACTATATAAACACATAGAATCAATTGTTTACATTAATTCATTGTCTCTCCACATGCCCGTTCTCACGTAAGCTCCCTGCCTTTAGCCACGTCCCAACCGTCACATATTTGTGAGCACTTTGGGTGTACTATCCAGAAAGTGCTCACACTGAGCCTGTGAGCACGCGAACGGCAGGAAAAAGTGCTCACTGGGAAGGGAACGATGAAAACGGAGACGGAACTGTCCAACCTCAAGTGCCTAAAGGCCACTCCGAAGGCCAAACCATATAGGATCGCCGATCGTGGAGGGCTGGCCTTACTCGTCACTCCAGAAGGGGGAAAGTTGTGGCGTTGGAGGTATCGCTTTAATGGCATACCCCGCCAGATGGCCTTTGGTACGTATCCCGAGGTACCACTTGTCGATGTTCGAGCGCTGCATGCGCAAGCGAGGCAATTGCTGGCCAGCGGCACCGATCCGATGGCCGTTCGGAAGGGAATCAAGGAGAAGGCCAAAGTCAGAATTGAGCAGCCGAAGGAAAAGACTGTTGAGTACCTGATTCGCGAGTGGTTTAAGTGGTGGAAGACGGACAAGAATGATAAGTACGCCTCGAACGTCGAGGCCCGGCTGGAGTCCGACATTATCGACAAGATCGGTGCCAAGCTTCCTGCGGAGATCACACGCATGGAGCTGGTCAAGTTGACCCAGGATGTCGATGCGCGGGGCGCCCGCGATATCGCACGCCGCAATCTCCAGATCGTCAGGCAAATCTACGAGTGGGGAACTGACAACGGGCTGCTGGACCAGAACACAATGAACCCCGCAGCTGGAATCAAGCCCGACAAGATATTGAGCCGCGTTGTGGAGGAGCACTTCGCAAGCGTTCCACTTTCTGAGGTTCCGGAGTTGCTCCGCAAGATGCGCGACTACGATGGCACTGCGCTGACGCGCATTGCCATGGAGTTGTTGAGTCTCACCTACCTTCGCACCGGGGAGTTGATCGGTGGTTTGTGGCCAGAGATCGACTGGCAGGAGAAAGTCTGGCGCGTTCCTAAGGAGCGGATGAAGATGAAGCGGCCACATATCGTTCCTCTGTCCACGCAATCCATCGCTCTGTTGGAACGTCTGCGTGGCATCACCGGAGCCAGCGGCAGGTTGTTCCCCTCTGCGATCGATGACAACGGCTTTATGAGCAATAACACGATTCTGAAGGCGTTGGAGCGGATGGGGTACAAAGGTCGCATGACAGGCCATGGCTGGCGGTCAATCGCTTCGACCTACCTTCATGAAAAGGGCTTTGAGCATGAGCACATCGAGTTGCAACTCGCTCACGCAAAGGAAGACAAGGTGTCAGGTGCATACAACTACGCGAAGTATTTGGAACCACGCGCAGTGATGATGCAAGCGTGGGCTGATGCACTTGATCAATTTAGGGGGCTGCCTTTTTGATCGAACCAGGGCACAATGCATCCCGGAGGAGCCGCTGCGAATGCCGGCATTCAATCGGGAGACATCCTCCTCGGTGTCAATGGGAAGGACTTGAAGCCACCCGAGCATCCGACCTTCCCAATGGGCGAACAGGGTCAGATCGAAGTTGTCGATGCACAAGATCGGCGTGTCAAGCGCACGGTAGATGTAGCGCGGCCAAAAGGAAAGAAGCTCCATTTCATCGAACCAAGACTTCTGGACGCCCGCCCACTTGAGGATGGAATTGGCTACCTGAAGGTGACGATGTTTCCGGACATGGTGGGAGTCAAAGTCGCAAACGAGATCTCGAAGGCCATTGCGACGCTTGGCTCAATCGACGAGCTGATCGTCGACCTGCGTGGCAACACCGGCGGAGGGCTTGGCGCGCTTCGCCTAATGAGTTTTCTAACACCTGGCAATAATCCGGTTGGTTTCGCGCTCGATCGTCGGCGGGTGAAAAAGAATCTCGAAACGGAAAGGTTAAAATTCCCGCGATTCGGCCGTATTCCGACATCTTCCAAGAGATCGTGGTTGCTGGCCCTTCAATTTGGGCCCTCGATGATCGCGAAGAAGCCGATCGTTCTTCAGACCGAAGGGCTCGGTACGCGATCGTTCCATGGCCGAGTGATCCTGCTCGTGGACCGGCACACCGCAAGTACAGCTGAGATGATTGTTGCCTTCGCTCGAGAAAATGGACTTGCGAAAATCGTTGGCGAACGAACGGCCGGTCGCCTGCTTTCGGCTACATCAGTGAAGGTGGGCAATGGCTTTCGACTTGCTCTCCCTACAGGGGCCTATTACACGTGGCAAGGATCCGTTCTCGAAGGCACTCCAATCGAGCCGGACCACCAAATCGACTTCGACTGGCGCGAAAGTCGCGTTGGCCGCGACCGTCAATTGGAACGAGCAGTTCAATTGGCAAGGACGGAGTTCGGGTCAAAACGTGCCAACAAAGAGAAGGGTTAATGCGGCCTGGCTGCTTGGGCTATCAGTACCGGGTCCAATCTTCAAGTGGGTGGTAGAGAATCGAATGCGAATCCCTATCGGTCAGGAAATCTCTGTATGATTTCCAGGCCATGATTTCGAGAGGCACCAGCATCAAAGCCAAGGCGACGGTCATCGGCGGTTATCGGTCTCGGCCTTGATGCCGTACTTGATCACAAATCGCCAGCATTCCTGATCTGAGCGATCGGTCTGCCGTTGCAACCGGCGTACAAGCTGGGCGAGCTTGGGTCCCGAAAGTACTCTGGCTTGTTCAGCCAGCGCGAGTGCCTCCGAGCCCCAATGCGGGGGAAGTCCTGGTAGCGGACGTGCGGATGCCATATGCACCTCGATGAGGGGGAGCGTGCAAGGGCGAAAAGCCCTCTACATATAAGGGCTGTTTGAGCTGCATCCTTCCCTTTAGTCCAGCAGAAGTGAGAGTTCTCCGATAAATTGGGTTCCACAGAGCCCCTTGGAGGAGGACTTCAGATGCGGAAGAGCCGGTACACGGAAGAGCAGATTGTAGGGATATTAAAGGAGTCAGAGGCGGGCCTTGAGACAGCGGAGCTGTGTCGCAAGCATGGGATTAGCGACAAGACGTTCTACCGCTGGAAGGCGAAGTACGGTGGTCTGGAAGTGAGCGAGGCGCAGCGGCTTCGTCAACTGGAAGAAGAGAACCGCAAGCTCAAGCAGCTGGTAGCCGAACAGGCGTTGGACATCGTCGGATTCAAGGCGGTGCTATCAAAAAAGTGGTAAGCCCACAGGCCAGGCGAGAAGCCGTCGCGGTATTTCGGACTGCGACGGACTGTTCGGAACGGCATGCCTGTGGGCAGCTGGAAGTGTTGCGAGCTATGTTGCGCTACCGTCGGCGGGAGACGCGCTTTGCCGAAGCCAACGGTCGTTTGCGCGTTCGCTTGCGGGAGTTGGCAGAAGATCGCCGCCGCTGGGGCTATCGCCGGCTACATGTTCTGTTGCAGCGGGAAGGCTGGACGGTGAACAGCAAACGGGTCTACCGGATCTACGTGGAAGAGAAGCTGATGGTGCGCAGACGCAAGCGGAGACGTCGGATCTGCGCCAAGGCGCGCGTGTTGTTGGCAGCCCCAATTAGGAAGAACGAGACATGGACGATGGATTTCCTGCAGGATGCGTTGGCCTCCGGCCGCAAGCTACGCACGCTGTCGATTGAGGATGCGTATACGCGGGAGATGTTGGCGATCGAAGTCGACACCTCGTTGCCGGCACTGCGCGTAGTACGAGTGTTGGACAGACTCCGGCAACATCGAGGCATGCCAGTACGGATTGTCATTGATAACGGCACGGAGTTCACCTCGAAGGCTCTGGACCAGTGGGCATATGAGAACAAGGTCACCCTGCACTTCATCACACCAGGACGGCCGATGGAGAACGGCTACATCGAAAGCTTCCATGGTAAGTTCCGCGAGGAGTGCCTCAACGAACACTGGTTCCTCACTCTGGACGATGCGCGGGAGACCATCGAGAGCTGGCGGATCGATTACAACCGGGTGCGCCCGCACAGCGCTTTGGGCTAC
>NZ_JBARMD010000759.1:0-3839 GCF_049802275.1 Occallatibacter sp.
GGGTTCGGGTCGCCACCGCAAGAAGAAGAAATTCTTCCAGCAGAAGAGCGGAGGCGCGCCGCAGCCGGGGCCCGGCAACAGTATTGCTCCGCAGCACAACGGCCGGCGCAAGGAAAGACAGCGAGGACCGCGGACGTTTGTGGGACCGATGGACCACAGCTATCGCATTGTGAACGGCAATGTCGCGGATGGACCTCCTTCGACGATTCCTACTTCAGGGAATGGGCACCATGGCGGCTACTACAACGATGTGAATGTCGGCGTAGCGAGTGTTCCTGTAAAAGCGGATGCGCCCACACGCATTTTCTGCTTTATCGACGATCTGTTCTTCCAGGCAAAAATCCAGGAGACGGCCAAGAAGCTGGGTATCAAGGTGGAGTTTGTGAAGGGCGAGAAAGAAACCGTCTCGCGGATCATAGATGCTCCCGAGGGTGAAAAGCCGACCCTGGTGGTCTTTGACCTGAACAATCTCAACGCAAAGCCCATGACCCTGATTCCGAAGTTCAAGACCAAGTTCAAAAAGGCGACTTCGATCATTGGATTCCTCAACCATCTGCAGGGCGATCTGAAGATGAAGGCCATCGAAGCAGGGTGCGACACTGTGATGCCGCGCTCCGCGTTCTCACAGAGCCTGCCCAACCTCCTGCGCCGGTATGGTCTGGAAGAGGAAGACGAAAACATTCCGCAGCCGATTTAGAGAGACGGGAACAACAGATAGGAAACGGGCACCGACGTTCGATTGTTGGTGCCTGTTTTATTAGTGTCGAGAATCGATACCAGCCAGCGCCTTGTTTGAGGCAAGCTCGCTGGTTTTTTTCTGCCCGGTTCGCCGCTTTATCCCGGCGGCCAGATCATCGGGCGGCCACCGAGCAGGTGGACGTGGATGTGCTCGACAGTTTGTCCGCCGTTTTCGCCGGTGTTGATCACGGTGCGGTAGCCCTGTGTGAGTCCTTTGGAACGCGCGATCTCAGCGGCCGCCCAGTGCAGGTGGCCGATCAGGGCGCTATGCTCCTTACCTGCATGAGCAATGGACGCAACATGCTGGCGCGGAACAATGAGGACATGTACGGGCGCCTGTGGATTTATGTCGGCGAAGGCATAGCACTGGTCGTCCTGGTAGATGGCTTTGGAAGGAATGCTTCCATCAATGATCCGGCAGAAAAGGCAGCTCATTTCGGGATCAGTCTACATGAAAGAACCCGAACCCACGCGGCCAAGCCGGTTTGTGGGTCGGTTAGCCCTTGCGAGAACGACTCTCCTTTCCCTTCGCTTCGTCTCTGGCATCGAGAAAGCGGTGGATCGCATGCGCCAGAGAGCGATTAAAGGTGCGCAAAGAGGTAAAAGGAACATCGACAAGCCGATGCTTGCCACCCCTTTCCATCAATTGGGCAACGCGACGGCCTTGATCGACATGCATGACGACGAATAAGCCGGTTTTGTCGGCAACCTGGACAATCTGGCCGAGCAACGGGATTCTCCTGGAACGACGATCCGATTGAATAACAATGCAGGAAATATCGGAACTCACTGAACACCTCAGCAAAGAGTGACTTCCGGCGACCCTCCTTTCAAGCGCAGTCGCACAAATCGAGGGATGCCCGCGATAAAGACGAGGTTGTTTATGCGGCATCGGTATCTGATTGATTTCGTTGACGAAATTATGTGATTGACGTAATCGCTCGTGTTCCCTGGGGAGTTATACATGCATCAAAGTGGTTAAACGTGTTGTGCTTTTCGCAACGGACGAGAACGAGGTAAGTCATCAATGTCAGCGGAATCGGACGGCTCCACGGTTCTGGTGGTCGACGATGACAAGATACTTGCGGACACGCTCGCTGACATCCTGAGAAAACACGGATACAGGCCTATCGCGCTCTATAGCGGAGAAGAGGCTCTTGAGCTGGCGCAGAGGTTTCGCCCCGACGTGATCCTCAGTGATATCCGCATGAGCCGTCTGGATGGAATTGAGGCGGCCACGCGTATCCGAGCTCTGCATCCGGGTTGCAGGGTGATTCTATTTACAGCTCACCCCGTTTCCATGGCAATGAGGCAGATGATTCACCGACTCGGATTTGAGCTTTTGCAGCGGCCGCTTCGCCCGGAGGATGTATTGAGGGCTCTTCAGAGAAAATCCTGAGGAGACAGCGAACTGGGAGCCCCATGTCCTCTGGAGTGCGCAGAGCGGGTCTTATGTGGTCCGCACAAGCTCTGGACGTAACTTTTGTGAGGATACCAAAGTGCCTTAACTTTAACCTCAACAGTGGATTGACTCCGGGCAAGAGCAGTCGTAGGGTCAATGCAGAGTGCACCGCATTGAGCAGGTGTTGGCTGCACTTTAACGCAAAAAGCCCATCCCAAAGGTGGGCTTTTTGCGCGCTGCGGATAGAATAGATTCAGCCCCCGAACCACTCAGCGCTGTTGCACGAGATACGACCTTTACAACGTTGGAGTTTGAACGTGCGGGGTCGTATTTCAGCTTCGTTGCAGGCGCGCCGCGTCTGGAACCTGGCGCATTTTTGAGGGGTCACACGTGGCAACTGCGGAACTTTTCCCTATCTACACTAAACTCAGCCAGAAAATCCTGCGGAGAACCAGGCGCCAGCGAGAGACAAGCGGCTACAGCGAGGTTGGCAGCTACCAGATCGTGGCCGGCCTTTGCCTGTTCTGGTTGGCGTTGCGCTGCCCGACGCACGCATGGACCTGGCCACGAGCCAACAACGAGGAGCACTTCGAAGGCTTCGACGCACATCAGACCTGCCACAAGTGCATGTCGCGGCGAATGTTCGATACGCGGAAGTGGCAAGCCGGGCTGGTGTATCGGCACACGATACGACCGGAGGCCGCAAGCGAGGCGTGTTCCGCCAGCTTCGGCAAGAAGGCGGAACCCTCCGCTTCTGGTTATTTTGTTGCCTGGATCAGGTCCTGGACGACGTAGAGCTGCGTTGTTGCGAGGGTACGCAGCTTTTCATAGCGCTCGAAGGGAACCTCTTCTTTCGTTTGGTCTCGGGCTGGTCGAACATGTATCCAGCAGTGCCAGTCTGAGGTTCGGTTTTGGAGTGCGGAGGAAGTAGAACGACCATACATTAAAGGTAAGGAGGCGGGAAGGCTAGTTTCTCTGCAAGGATGAGAGAGACAGAAATCTCCTGTGGGCCGACGGTGCATCGGCTTACGTCAACCGCGATATCTAATGCGCGGCCGAAGCGATAGTCGGGGCAACCGGGCACGCGCCGTAGTTCCGCTTGATCTGGTCGACCCTGAAGACTCCGGGGCCGGTGCTGTCTTTGGTCTTCTTGATTTTCGAACCGTGAATCTTGACCTTGTCGCCGGCCTTGATGCTGGCTGCGTCGCCTTCGAGCGAGTAGGTCTTCGCGTCGCTGGTCCGCAACTCGAGCCCGTTGGCGGCAGTGACAACGCATCCGGTGAGATTGTGATGGCTGTGGCTGATCTCTACCGGGACGATGATGGCCACGGCGATGACCGCGCCGATGCCGATTACAGCTCCGGCGAGTTCGGCGTTGGATGGGCCAATGTTGCCTGGAGGAGGGGGCGTTGTGCAACCGGTGGGCGATGAGGCACCCGTACAAAGCATAGCTATCATCGCAGCAAATGCAGCGATTCCCCAACGGCGTTTCAGGGATGGGTTCGGTTGTTGCGATTCGCGCGTGAGATCCGGCAACGAAGAATCGACCAAGGTGTCCTCCCAGCGTCGGCAGCTTCCAGTGACTACGGGTGGGCCCGGACAAAACTACGCCCTCCGCTGTGTATCTGCAACAACAGGGTTTGTTTAGTTCATGCGGGGACGATTCCCGGAAGTATGGGACCTCGCCGCGTCACACGCA
>NZ_JBARMD010000760.1:0-7561 GCF_049802275.1 Occallatibacter sp.
CCCCGTTCCCAGCCCAGAGCCGGAGCTGATGCTGCCGGCGGAGGGTACGCATGAGCATTCCGGTCAAGTTGACTCTTCTCGGGTCTACGCTTTTGGCTACCGCACTGATTGCAGGTTTTGTATTGCATTTGAAAGATGTGCGAGCCGCGGGTGGGCCGATGGAACAGCCGCACGGCCCCTATCGCGTCCTGACACCGATTGAGAGCGGCAATCTGCTTCTCTTTCCCGTGGTGCAATCTGGCAAGATGCCGGCGTCCCCTTTTCTCACGCTCGATGAAGGCATCAAGAGCGGGCAGGTCGAAGTCACGGAAGCAGGGAGAGTTCGCGGTCTCGTGCGCCCCCGTCCCACGCAGGGCAGAATTGACAATGGTGTATTCCGGCCCATTCCGAATGCCGAACCAGCCCAGTACCGCGGCGATCAGGTCAACACGCTGGTGTTGATAAATAACTCCGACAAGCCTTTGCTCTTGCTGGCAGGCGAAATTGTTACAGGGGGCAAGCAGGACCGTGTCATCGCCAAAGACCGCATTGTGCCCGCAGGCAACGACCCCATCGACTTGGGCGTCTTCTGCATCGAGCCTGGGCGCTGGACGGAAGACGCAGCGACCTTCGGCGGATCAGCAAAGGCGCCTGCTCAGAGCATGATGGTTCAACCTTCGGTGCGCGCCAAGGCGATGGTGGACAAAGATCAGCAGCAGGTGTGGGACTCAGTGCACGGCAGCATTGCTGCTGCACTCGCTGCGCCGGTTTCACCCGCTTCGGGAGTCGCCGTTGCCCAGCAACCGCGCGCTGTCGGCGATCCCAATAGTCTTGGAACCACCAGCTATGCCCGCGCCATGCAGAACACGGCTGTGAGCGAGAAGGTAGATGAGGCTGCGGCTCCGGTGATGAAGTCGCGTGAGCAGGTTCTTGAAAAGCTTCGCGAAGAACATGCCGTCGGCGTGGTGGTGGCCGTGCGGGGTGAGATTGTGTGGGCTGATATCTTCGCCGATACCGATTTGCTGGGACGCTATTGGACCAAGCTGGTTCGGTCGTACGCCGCGGAGAGCTTGCTTGGCGGCGAAGCGCATGCAACGCCGACCGTTGCCGATGCACAGCGCTTTCTCGATGCGCCCTCAGGCGGCACCGAGACCAGCGTCGGAGACCTGGGCGTATATCGCTACCGCGAACTTCGCTCCGGCGGCACCGAAACATTTGTGCTGGAATCGTTGCTGCCGGGAACGGATTATGACGTACACATCAGCAAGGTCAAGCTGCGCGGTGAAGCACGACGTGTCGGCGCGCTTTATCTGAATCACTAAAAGCCGCATTCAGGCGATGGAGCGGCGCAGGTTCCTGATTTGCCATGACGCGCAACCACCGATCAGCGTCCTATGGGCACAAGAGTCTTTGCGTGAGACGCCGCGCACGACTTCGTTCCAAGGCGCACAAGGCGTGGTACGGCAATCAGGGCCACGGCAAACAGGAAGATCGACGCAGCGATAAATTCCATGTGCCCGTGGCGCAGGTCCTCAAACAACAGCTTGGCTGCGATAAATGCCAGCGCGACATATGCCATGCGCGTCACGGCGATGCGTCCCATGCGCGGACCAGCATATGCCAGGCACAACGACACGGCGGAAATCACGAGTGTGCGCAGGAATGCGATGTGATGCGAGTCCGGAGCAACGGCAAGCGTTGCAAACGCCACTACACCATGAACCAGTAAGGCGGAAACTGCTGTTACAGCCAGCAACGCGACCACCAGGCGTAAAAACTGGTGCGCCAATCCATCCTCTGTCGCGTCACTGCGGGCTGCATATGCGGCGACGGCAGCACTCGCTGCGACCCACACAGCCAGTTCTGGTCTGACCGGCAGCGAAGATACGAGCGCGTGGAACACATAGGGTGCCAAGCCTGCAGCCGCAGCGGAGGTGCAAAGGAATGCGGCTCCGTGCCATTCAAGCATTGTCGAGTCAATTTGTGGCGCAACTACATAGGTAACGAGTCCGGCGACCGCGAGCAACACTGATGCACCCGCTTGCGGCAAGGACCAAAGCGCTCCCGCAACGAATAGAGCCGCACTCCAGATGCTGAACGTGGCGAGATTTCGAATC
This sequence comes from Occallatibacter sp., assembly GCF_049802275.1. NCBI lineage: Bacteria > Pseudomonadati > Acidobacteriota > Terriglobia > Terriglobales > Acidobacteriaceae > Occallatibacter > Occallatibacter sp. The sequence continues at coordinate 2,097 of NZ_JBARMD010000760.1, forward strand.
TCTCCATGACTTCGCAGGAGGCGAAAACTCGCGAAGTACCCTGCCACGGAGAGAACCATGCAGGTGATGCCAAGGAGCGTCGCCGATCGCAATGCAAAAGACAGCAGGCCCCAGATTGCAAGCCCGAAGGCAACCATCACCTGAACAATTTCAAAGATGCCGATCTTCTTGCTTTCAAAGATTGCGCGAACGGTCACGCCTGCTGCATTGATTACAAAAAGCGCAAGCGCTGGGAATACCAAGGCTGCGACGCTCAGTTCTGGATACTCCGCACGTGCGCTCGGTGGCCCGCCGTAGATGAAGATGATTCCCCATATCGAAGCGTCGGCGACGAGCGCGACGAGAGGCCACATCGGCCGCGCATGGCCCATTACCCTGGCAGATTCGCTTAGCAGGACTATCAGCAGTAACACGACTACAAAAGGCAACACCGCATGTGTGGCTATCGAAAGCGCAATTGCTGTTGCAGTCGTCGCACCGTAGACCAGCCAGAGAACCTGAGAGGAGTTCCGACTCCATACCAATGCAGAGGCCAAGCCCGCGAAGGCCGCAAGCACGGCAGCCGTTACGTAGGGAGCAAAAACATTGAAGTTCTGCGTCTCTTCCCACAGCATCGGGACGAGGATCACCACCGCGGTTCCCGCGTACACGAGCGGCGCAATTGCTGAAGCTTTCGCGCCGCGCGCCGCCCACACCAGCCACGCAAATGCATAAGCAATTGCCACCGCGGCAACGATGAGCTTCGGTGCCATGCCTGCTTCTGCGACTGCCCTTAACACGTACGCCCCAGCGATGCCGAGCATCGCACGGCCCAAAAGCGAAAACATGTTCTGTGTTTGCAAGGATGTTTCGCCGTCGCGCGTTACGGCGCTTGCGGACGCGACGATCGACATGGCTTCCGGAGCAATTGCCTCATCGGGATGCTCCAGCGCATGGACTCGCTTCTCCAGCTTGTCCACTCGGCTCAAGAGCAATTCGAAGGAACCGGGAGATTCAGTCATACCTCACCCGATCGGCAAAATTCACAGCGATCAATCGCCAGTAGTGGCCTGGGTCGCGTGCTCGGTAAATGGCGGCAACAGTTTCACAAGGGCCCACAGAATGAAGAGCGGCAAGATGGTCAATCCGATGGCTACCAGCGAACCCTCGCGGGTAACCAGCGCCATCTTGTAGGTCGTATAGCCCAGGAAGCTCTTCGAGAAAAGCTGGCCGCCGATGACGACGTTCCAGCGCATCGCAAAGATGCCTACCATCGCCAAACATCCCGATGTCACATACATGCGTTTGCGAACCTGCTCAGGCAACTTGACCACCTGCGTGATGAACAGCAGTACCAGCGGCGTCAGTGTTCCCAGGATGATCTGGATGACGATGTGCGAGAAATATAGTTTGGTGTGCACCATGAAGTTCAGGCTACGGAAGGATTCGTCGGCCTCATAAACACGGTGGATCAGGTCCAGCATCTCCAGGCTGAAATCAATGATGAAGATGTAAAACAGGTACATCGCGATTGAATCGACGCAACGGATATCGATGGGCTGCTTGCGCAACTTGGTCACAGCCATGTAGATGAGCATCACGGCGGCAATGCCCGAGACCATTGCCGAGAAAATGAAGACTACGGGCATGAGCGGCGAGGACCACCATGGGTTTGCCTTGATTGATCCGAAGATGAATCCGACATACCCATGCAGCAGGAATGCAGACGGAATACCGATGAGCGTGACAATCCAGCCGACCTTGTCGTCAATGTGCAGCGACCGCGGGCTGATGTTGTCAGAACCCAGCGTCATCACCTTGTAGATAATTCGGAGCAGTCCCTTGCTTGAGCGCGACAACAGCACGATGTCGTGCCGGTAGTCGAGCCAGATCTCAAACACCAGCACCGCCATCAGGTACCAGAGATAGACGTAACCGAACATCGCCATCGCCGAGGTGCTATGTGGCGTGAAGTACATCTCCGGCGACCGCTCCGGGTGGCCCAGATGCAACTGCAGCGGCAGCGGAGCCACGATCAGAAACGAAAGGGCGGTAAGAAGCGCCAGACGGTACGTGGGCTTCACGGCTTCAACGTGGAACACGCGCTCGAGCGAAGCCAGAATGAATGCGCCCGCCACCAGCCCTGTAATAAACGGATACAGCACAATCAGCACGCTCCACTGCAACCCGATTTCATTGGGATACATGAAGCCTTCAACGCCGCTCATAATCTTTCCCTGCTCCTGAAGGAACATCGCGAGATAGCACATTAGCGCACCGACCCATCTAGCCCGTAGTAGTAGGCTTTTGCACCCGTCGCCATTTGCGGCTTTAGGACTTGCACACTATGCGTCTTCAGGAATTCGTGAATGGGATCCTTCGGATTCTTAAGATCCACAAGTTGCCGCGCGCCGGTGGGGCAGTTCTCTGCGCAGGCTGTCGTGAGCCCCTTGGTGATGCGGTGGTAACAAAGCGTGCACTTGTCTGCGACCTTCTTCTCCGGATGAATGTAGCGGCACCCGTATGGGCACGCCTGCACGCAGTAGGCGCAACCAAGGCAGTATTTCTGGTCAACCAGCACCACCCCGTCGGGAGTCACAAATGTCGCGCCAACCGGGCACACCTGTGTGCATGGCGAATCCGCGCAGTGGTTGCACATCTTCGGAACGAAGAAATACTTGCCCTCATCTTCCTTCGCCACCGGAAATCCCTCTTTGCCTCCATCGGGCGAGATGACCTCAGGATTGGTCATGTTCTCGTCGGACACGTGATAGCGCTCAACCCACGTGCGGAAGTAGCCGTCGGGCACATCGTTCTCTGCTGCGCATGCGCGAACGCAGTTGCCGCAGCCGATGCATTTGGGCACATCGATCAGCATTCCCCACCAGTGCTCTGACATCTTGTAGTTCTCGGCCTGCTCCGGCGTTCCGGCCAGCACCGACTTCCAGGCAATCGCCGCCGCTGGCATCAGTACCAGAAAATGACGTCGCGATAGGTTCACTTTGCACCTCCTGCTGCCGGCTTGGCTGGAGCCGACGCATCGATGGCCGGGCTATGCGGCTGATGGCAGGTTTCGCATGGAACCCCATTGGAGTGATCGGCCGGATCGACCTGCGGAAATCCTTTTGGCTTGGCAGCACTTGCCGTGTGGCACCGCGCGCAAAGCACCGCAGTATCCAGCTTCACGGGCGTTACCGACGATGGATCGTCTGCGTGCTTCGCTAACGGTCCATGACACGCCTCGCAGTTCACATGCGCGTGCTTTCCTTTGCTCTTCACATCGAGCACATCGGTGTGACACGACTCGCAGGCTTGATGGCCGGCAAACTTCACCGGGCGGGCTGCAATCTCAGCGATGGAGGCGCCACGATAATGCCCATATTGCCCGAAGCTCGGCGGGACCACGTAATGTCGGACGACGAGAAAAACAATGAAAGCGAGAACGAAGAGTCCCGCGAATCGGAATAGATGCCCTGCATCTTTAAAGACGCTCATTGCAGCTGTATCTCCCTGACGCTGCCAGCACAAGGCCTACTGAAAAAGGGCCTCGTGTGATCCAGATCATGTTCACCACCGAGAGTGTCTGCCTGACGCAATGCCTGTATGTGAGACAAATCACGAACGTGTGTGACGGCCACCGCATTGGTTGCTCAACTCACTGAAGTGCAAGAGCTTATATGTCTCTTCTTTGGGCTATGCAAGGGTCCTGATTCTGTTCAATGTGAGGAAAATCACGGATACGGCGATGGCTTAACGCGAATCGGCACCCGCTCTTCGCCTCACCCGACGCTGCGTCGCGGCCAGCGTCGCCGCAGATCGAGAAGATACGATTGAATGGGAGAGAACGATGGCAAGAATCCTCGATGGGGCAGCCATTGCTGCTGCGATCAAGTTGGAAGTGGCAGCGGAGGTGCACGCGCTTGCGGCACAAGGAATCCGGCCTGGTCTGGCGGCGGTGCTGGTCGGGCATGTCCCGGCGTCGGAGATATACGTCCGCAGCAAGGTGCAGACCTGCGCTGAACTCGGCCTCTTCAGCGAGCTGATTACGCCAGCTGACACCGTGACGACCGAAGAGATGCTGGACCTGATCCGTGCCCTGAACGATCGTGATGATATCGACGGGATCCTAATCCAACTGCCGCTGCCTAAGCAAGTTGACACCAAGGCGCTGCTCGATTCCGTGCTTCCAGCGAAGGATGTGGACGGCTTTCACCCGGTGAATGCCGGAAAACTGCAGGCCGGTCGGCCAGCCCTGGCGCCGTGCACGCCGGCGGGCGTTATTGAGATCCTCAAGCGCAGTAACCTGCCTATCAGCGGGCAACATGCCGTCGTTGTCGGACGAAGCGACATTGTGGGCAAGCCTGTTGCCATGCTGCTGCTGCACGAGAATGCCACGGTGACGATTTGCCACTCGAAGACGCGCGATCTGGGCGCGGTAACGAGGGGGGCTGACATTCTGGTGGCGGCGATCGGCCGGGCGGGATTCATCACTCCGGAGATGGTGAAGCCGGGTGTCACCATTATTGATGTGGGCATCAATCGCATCACGACGCTCGAGGATTTTGACCGATTCTTTGCTGGAGACGCCAAGCGCGCTGCAACCTTCGCCAAGCGCGGCTCGACGATTGTGGGCGATGTGGATCCTAAGGCCTTCCAACTGGCCGGCGCGTACACACCTGTTCCAGGCGGTGTGGGCCCGCTGACGATCGCAATGCTGATGTCGAATACTGTGCGCGCCGCCAAGATGCGGCGGGGCCTCTAGCCAATGCTGCGCGTCGGACTGACCGGCGGCCTGGGCAGCGGCAAGAGCACCGTTGCTCAGATGTTGCGGGAACTGGGCGCCGAAGTCATCGAATCAGACGAGCTGGGCCGCGCGCTGATGGAACCCGGCGAGGCGGCGTTCAATGAAATTGTCCGCGTCTTTGGGCGAGAGGTTATGCTGCCGGATGGACATCTGAATCGTGCGCGGTTAGCTGAACTCGCCTTCAAAGGTGGCCGTGTGAAGGAACTGAACGCGATCATTCACCCGGCAGTGATTGAGGCCCAGCGACTGCGGATGAACCAGGTTTTCGAACGCGATCCGGCGGCTGTTGCAGTGGTCGTCTCGGCGCTCATCTTTGAAGTTGAACGCGATGCTCGCGCGGAGGGTGAGGCCAGCGCAGTCTTCACAGAGTTGCGCAAGCGGATCGACCGCGTCGTTCTGGTGACTGCTCCTGATGAGGTGAAGATCGCACGCTATGTCGGCCGGATCGCTGCTTCCGTTGCCGATCGCCAGGCAGCCGAGGCAGATGCCCGGGCGCGGCTTGTGCACCAGATCCCAGACAGCGAAAAGGTGCTTCGTGCCGACTACGTGCTTGAAAACACCGGCGATATTGAAGCGCTTCGCGCGCAGGTGAAGGCGCTTTGGCCTCATTTGAAGCGGGAAAGCAACTCAAACGTTCAAAGGTGATTATTAGAATAGAAGCAACGGAAGACCGGGTGTGAAC
>NZ_JBARMD010000761.1:0-2829 GCF_049802275.1 Occallatibacter sp.
TATCCGAGCGCCGCCACAATCGCATGGTCAGGATGCCGTGCCTGCCAATAGGGCAGAATCACCACCCGCGGGCGGACTTCGCGCAGTACTCGCACAATCTTCTTGCGATTTTCGAGCGTGTTTTCAATGGCGCCGTCAGGCAGATCCAGCGCCTCGCGCCGGCTCACACCCAGCAGGGCCGCCGCCTCTGCAGCTTCGCGGGCCCGATCTTCGGCTGTTCCCCGCGTCCCAGCTTCGCCTCGTGTCAGATCCAGGATTGCCGTGCGCAGCCCTCGCGCCGCCATCCGCAGCAGTGTTCCGCCGCAGGTTTGCTCCACGTCATCGCGGTGCGCCGCTATCGCCAGCACATCGGCGTATTGACGCTCGGACTCCTGGGATGCAGGCATCGAAGTTAGTAGACGGTATTGTCGCCGTCGGTGTGCGCATCCATAAATGCCACATCCGACACGGTTGCCGACACCGTCACGTACTGGTTGTTGATCGACGAACCATCGGTGGTATGGAAGATATAAACCTGGCCACCTTGCGCGACGTACACCTTATGCAGCCCGATGACGCCAGCGATTCCAGTCAGGTCGCCGAGATAGGGCTCCAGCATCGTCACAGTGTTGGTGGTGGTGTTGAACATCGTCAGGCATCCGTAGGGCTGGCCTGTCTTGAAGCGCTCGCCGTTATTGCACTTCGTCATGCCGACCCACAGAGTGTTGTCGTCTGCCAACAGCATGCGGCTGGGCGCCCCCGGTGCCCCATCGCTGATCGGGACTGGCGCCGACGCAGACAGGGTACTCGAGGCAGTTCCCGCGAGACTTACCACCGTAAGGTTGCCGGTAAACAATCCATCAGCCTGCAGTTGCTGGCCTGCCACATACATCGTGTTCGATGCCACCAGCGCATTGCTTGACCCGCCGGGCGTCGCCAGAGTGCATGAACTTGCGTTCGGTGTCGCGGAACAGTCCGCATGCAACGCAGTATTGGTTGGAAGGCTGCCGGCGTGTTGCCCAGCGAGAAAAATCATCGGCGCAACAGGTACTTCGCTGACTGAAGATGTAGACCCGCCGCACTCGGCCCCGCAATTGAGCACAAATGCGGTATTGCCATCCGCCGAGAATACAGCCTTTACGGGGCGATCGAACAGCAGAGGCGCTCCATAACCATTGCCCGTCGCATCCACGTTATCAGGGCTCTGCATCTGGAACAGGCACCACCCCGGAGCATTCTGCGGCTCGCAATCGGTGGCAGCCTTCGGCCAGGTGCTTGAACCGCCGGAGTAGGAAAGCGTCTCGTTGGCAGTCAGCTTGCGCACGAAGTAACCGTAGTTGGAGTTCTGCGCAAACGCCACGGCCGCCGACCCTCCCGGATTGACGCTCACGCGGTATACGCCCGGCAGACTCAGAGCGTACGTGCCGTTGTTCGTGTTGTCCACCACGGTGAGCACCGTCGACAGCTGATTCGCAGCAATGATGTAGCTGCCGCTACGCGTAATGAAGATGCTCGACGAAAGGCCGTTCAAGCCCTTTTGAGCACCACCATCCTTCTCTGATTGATAGTTGATCAAATGCAGCGAACCGTCGGCGGAGCCATAAACCGCTCCCGATTGTTCCTCGGGCATGTTCTGGATAGTGATTGGCAATTGACCGGAGTATCCGGCGATGCTGAAACCCGGAATCTTCTGGTTGTAGCTGAAACGGATATCGTAGTACGCATCCACAAAAGTCAGCGCACCCTGGGCAGCAGCGCTGGGGTTTTGGACGGCGATCAGAACCCGGTCGGGCAAACCGCTCGGGGGCAGAGTTCTTCCGGCAAAATAGGTGGTGGTACCGCATCCCGCCAGCACGATCGCCGCCACCAGGGCTCCGGCGGCGCTAAACCAAAGACTTCTCTTCTTCAAAATCTCTTCCCTCGAATACCGGCGCGGACAGGCCGCGGATTAATGCACGGCAGTTGCCGCAACTAGGACAAAATGAATGGCGATTGCCGCAAATCCAGCCCCGTAGAACTCCCTCATCCTGGACTGGTTCTGCATAGCTTTTGACTCTCGAAGTATAACAAAGCAACCCGCTCATTCGACTGAATCACGAAGTCGCACATTCGGACCCCTTCAGGGCGCCGTTCGCCGCGCAATCGCATACATTCCCAAGGCCATGCGATAGCATTGACGACAGATGGCTCAGTTTGCCGATATCTTCTCCAGCCGCCCCGTGCTCGCCGATGGCGCGATGGGCACAGTGCTCTACGCCCGCGGTGTCTTCATCAACCGCTGCTACGACGAACTGAACCTGTCTGACCCCAACCTCATCCTCTCTATTCATGAGGATTACCTCCAGGCGGGCGCCGAGATTCTTGAAACCAACACTTTTGGCGCAAACCGGTTTCGTCTCACTCGCCACGGCCTCGCCTCGAAGGTGGCCGAGATCAATGCCGCCGGCGTCAAACTCGCCCGGCAGGCCGTCGACCACCTCCAGGAAAAACAGGCGGGCACGGCATATGTTGCCGGTTCCATCGGTCCGCTCGGTGTCCGGCTTGAGCCCCTGGGCAAAACCGGACTCGACGAGGCTCGGGCCGCCTTTGCCGAGCAGATTCGCGCGCTGGCTGACGCGGGCGTTGACATGCTCATCATCGAGACAATGCCCGCGCTGAATGAAGCCCGCGAAGCCTTGCTCGCAGCCGAAGAAACCGCGCCGCAGTTACCCGTCCTCGTCATGGTCACCGTGGACGACGACAGCAACTGTCTTGACGGCTCATCGCCGCAGCAGGCCGCAGCGCTGCTCACCGAGTGGGGCGCCGATGCCATTGGGGTCAACTGCTCCACCGGCCCCTCCACCGTTCTCA
>NZ_JBARMD010000762.1:0-2373 GCF_049802275.1 Occallatibacter sp.
CTTCTGAGCTTCCTCGGACGTTTTTTTCTGATCGCTCAGGTCCCACGCCGAACCAGTGAGGCCCGAGAACCGGTGATGTGCGTCGAAGCGCGGCGACGCAGTGTCCCGAATCCAGCGGTAGCCGCCATCTTTGTGTCGCAAGCGATATTCATGCGAAAACTCGGTCTTCTCGTCAAAGGCGGTCTGAAAGGCACTCATGAGTGACTGGCGATCATCCGGATGTACAAGTTGAAGATTGACTGTGCCAAGAGCCTCTTCAACCGGTACCCCGGTAAACTCCAGCCATCTCCGGTTGACGAAAATGCACTTCTCATCTGGTCCCGTCATCCAAATCATGACGGGAGCCGAATCAGCCAAGAGGCGAAATTCCTGGTCCATGGATGGCGATCCCGGTTGGCCCATCTTCTCCGCTGTAATATCGCGGTGAAAGATAAGAGCGCCAGCACCCGATTCCCGCCAGGCCCGGACGGTCATGCGAAACCATCGAATCGCGTGAGGCACTGGACGGATGTATTCGTGCTCGAACTCTTGATCTTGCCCGCTGATAACGGCCTGGATGCCCCTTAGCGCGCGGTCGAGGCCCACGTCGTCGGTCGAGGACCGGAATAACGAAAGGTAGTCTGCTCCCACCGGGTGTTTGGCGATGCCGGCAACCTCACCTCGTCTGGGAAGTTCCTTCCATGCGCGATTGACGGCAAGGACATATCCAGCGGAGTCGATTACCACACAAGGATCGCTTACCACCTCGATGAAAGATTGTAAAAGTGCGCGGTCACTGCGGGGGGATGCAGTCGCGGGGTTCATTCTTCCTCACTGCCTGTTGCGTGTCGAAGAAAATCCGACGTTGTGATTCAAACGGAGAAGCCTTTGGTTTTGCTAGACGGTAACGTCGAGCGGTTTCACGGTGATCAAACCGATCTTGATGGCGTGTTGCACCAACTCTGCCGTTGTGCGAATTCCCAGCACATTCATCAAGTGATACTTGTAAGACTCAGCCGTTCGCGTGGAAATGCTCAATTGCGCTGCGACCTCTTTCATCGTCATCCCGGATGCGACGAGTTGCAGGACTTCGCGTTGTCGAGGAGTCAGCGGAGGGGCCTTGTCAACGAGGGGACGGCGGGCTGCCTCGGCAAGAACACTGACAAGATCGGTGGGAAACTCCGGACTCAGATAGCATCCACCGCCCAGTACCACTCTAATGGCTTCGACAAGAACGGTGCTGTTCGAGGTCTTCAAAACAAACCCCGATGCTCCTGCCCTGAATACCAGCACAGCGAGGCTTGTATCCGCATGCATTGTGAGAATGATGAACTTGGTGCGCAACCCCATTACGGAAAGAGTTTGCACGGCATCAAGGCCGTTCAGTAATGGCATCGAGAGGTCGGTGAGAACCAGAGTCGGCCTGCACCTGACCGCCATCTCGATAAGTTCCTTGCCATCTGCAGCTATGCCAATAACTTCATACTTCTGACCCAAAAGAGAACGTAGGCTCTCCGCAACGAGTTGGTGGTCATCCGCGATGAGGATCGTGGGGCGGGTTGGGTGGCCTGGGCGAATGATCATATAACATCACCGCTGACTCATAGTGGGAACTGTCAGAATTGACAGGCCGAACAAGAGGAGTCTGTCCTCTGGTTTGTATGGTAACCGACAAACGAGAGAGCACTGCAGTAGTTTTACGGATTTGAACTGAGAATTCCTGCGTGGTGCGTGCTCTTTCGTCATACAGTACTTTTTCCCGGTTCAACTCCGTATGTTTACGTGTTGATAAATCCCATCGACTTCGCGAGATTGACTAGACAGCGACGCTTGAAGGTCGACGTTTGGATTATCGATTTCAGACATAACAAGACATGAGCTGGATTTCTGCGATCTATGCAAATCTTGAAACAGGGGAGAAGAGTGCTTATTCCTGACCTAAGCGAGATCAAAAAGGGTTCGTTAATCAACATTGGTGCGCCCAGAGCCGGAGCGATAAGCCATTCGTATTTTCTCGCGGGTGCCCTTTTCATTGGCTTTGGATGTGTTGCCAGTTCCTACAGCCAGGAAGCTCCGCCGGTAGCGGTGCCGGTTTCGACGGGGGAGAACCTCACCCAACAGGCCGCCGATCCGACGGCACCGCTGATGGCCTTCAACTTCAAGCAGGAGTACGTAAGTAGCTTTTATCAAGTGCCAGGTTCGGGAAGTGATTTTACCTTCCAGCCGGTGATTCCGTTCCGGGCGTGGAGAACTTCGAATCTGCTTCGCGCAACGGTAAATTACAACACCAGTGGCCCAACAGGAAGCGGTGTGAATAACGTCTCTGTCTTTGACCTGATCGTCTTCAACGAAGAATGGGGTCGATGGGGTTTTGGCCCGCTGATCCAGTTTGTT
>NZ_JBARMD010000763.1:0-4080 GCF_049802275.1 Occallatibacter sp.
GATCCGACAGCGCGTTCGCGTCTGACAGTCGCCCCTGTTCCATGAGGTTCGCAATGGAGTACATCATGTTGTGCGCATAGTTCCAGTCGTCGTCGGGACCGACGTTCTGTTCCTGCATGTAGTGCTCGTCAACCGCCATTGACGCGGAGAACCAGTGCTCGGCTGTGGAATAGTCGCCAACGCGATAATAAATGTGACCCGGCATGTGGACCATGTGGCCCGATGTGGGCGCAAGGCCGGCAAGCATCGCCGCACTCTTGATCGCGCGCTCCGGATGATTGCCTGGCTCTATGGCATGTATCCAGTAGTGATTGGTCGCGGAATCGTTGGGTGCATCGTGCAGGATTCCCTCAAGCATCGCGATCGCTTCCTGCTCCCCCTTCTTCGGTTTACCGTTGTCCTTGTAGCCGTCTTCCAATGCGAGAGCAAGAAACAGGCGAGCTTCGATATCGTTGGGCGCCTTGCTCACCAACTCGCGCAAAATCGCAATCTGTTGCGTGTTCGCGCCGTGTTTTGCGTTCTCTTTGACGGATGCGTCTGCCTTTGCCGCCTCGATATAAAGCTTCTCCGGCTCGGTGACATGGTCTTCGAACTGGACCGCCTTCTCGAGCGCTTGTTTGCCATAAACCTGTCGCGGGCTGTGGCGAAATCCCTCTGCCTGCGCCAGACCCCACCAGCACATTGCGCAGTTCGGATCGACACGTACGCTCTGTTCAAATGCTTTTGTCGACTCGTAATCCCAGAAGTCGTGCATCAGGTTCAGCCCCTGGTGAAACCAAACTTGCGCTTCGGGATTGGCGGTGACCGCGATATGTGCATTTCCAATGCCTGTCATGCGAATTGGCGCGGGAAGCTGATCCGGCGGCAGTACGGGCTGCATGTCAGACATATTGTGACCGCCCGGCATCGCCTGCTGAGCGAAGATGCAGGGCGTCGCGATCGCAACCAGCAGCGCCAGGCCGATGCCGGCAGGCAATCCTGAATGGCCACGGCGAGAAGCGGAATCTAGGCAGCCTCGGTGCGGCTCAGAGAGAGCGGAGTGCATGGCTGCAATATACATTGCGAGCAGAGCAGCAGGCGACCAGATCATTTCGCGATTCCAGGCCGACGATATTCGGGGATGAGCAGCTTGAATTGGAGAGATGGTTCGGTCAGGAGCGAGAGATCGCAGTAGTAGAAGGAGGAATTCCATCCCTTTGCAAAAATGCGGCAAAGGGATGGAAGCACGATTGTATTTGCGCTATGCGTGTGCGTGCTGCTGCACACCTTGTGCAACGGATTCAATGATCGCCTTGTTGAATGCGGGAATATCGTCAGGTTTGCGGCTGAAGATGAATTGGCCGTCGGTGACGACAGCCTGGTCAACCCAGTTACCTCCTGCGTTTTTGATGTCCGTCTTGAGTGAAGGCCACGACGTGACCGTCCTTCCCTTCAGCGCGTCTGCTTCCACCAGTGTCCACGGTCCGTGACAAATGGCCGCAACCGTTTTTCCAGTGGCGACAAACTGACGAACGAAATTCACCGCCGCCGGATCCATGCGCAGATGATCGGGATTCATCACGCCGCCGGGCAGCACCAGCGCGTCGTAATCATGCGGATTCGCGTCGGCAAGTACCTGGTCCACCTTCACCGACTGGCCCCAATCCTTCTTGTTCCATCCCTTGATCTCACTGCTCTTCGGCGCAATCACCACGGTAGTGGCCCCGGCATTGTTCAGAGCCTTCCGCGGATCAATCAATTCCGCTTGCTCAAATCCATCGGTAGCCAAAATAGCGATTGTTTTGCCCTTCAATTCTGAAGACATACTTCTCCTCCTCTTGTTGTCGGATCGTCCAGTCCCTTATGACGCGGGGTGAGCATGCGGGGTTGCGCATCCGGTGAAAATCAAAAAGCCAGGTTGTGAGATGGCTGAAGCGCGTCTGAAATCGCTTTGACGAGGAAGCAAACCCTTGTATTCACACGGCATCACAGCCATGCAACGAGAGCCTGTTTCGCATGGAGTGGGCATTCAATTGCAGCACGGGAGAGCGGAGTGAAACGCAGGGACTTTATAACAGCGGCTGCAGCCAGCGCCGCCGTATTCGGATCGCGATCGGCGCAATCAGCGCAATCAACAATCACCCCAGCAGGAGAAGCGACCATGACAGAGCATTCGTCAAAGCAGGCGGCATCGCGCATCCCCCGCGTCACAAATCCTGGAACTATGAAGGAAGAAATGCTCTATCGCGACCTCGGCGCAACCGGTGTACAGGTTTCCTTGATCGGCATGGGCGGCTCTCATCTGGGACTTGCCAATGTTGAAGAAGCCGACGCCATTCGCCTGATCCACGAAGGTTTGGATCGCGGTATCAACTTCCTCGACAACTCGTGGGACTACAACGAGGGGCGCAGCGAAGAGCGTGTCGGCAAGGCGCTCGCGGAGGGCGGCTATCGTCAGAAAGCTTTCGTGATGACGAAGATTGACGGGCGCACCAAAGAGGTCGCGACTAATCAGATCAATGACTCTCTGCGCCGTCTCAAGGTGGATCACATCGACCTGCTGCAGCATCACGAGGTTATCCGCTTCGACGATCCCGATCGCATCTTCAACGAAGGCGGCGCCATGGAAGCAGTGGTTGCAGCGAAGCAGGCTGGCAAGATTCGCTTCATCGGCTTCACCGGGCACAAGGATCCGCACGTTCACCTCTACATGCTTACGGTCGCAAAGCAACACGGCTTCCACTTTGATACTGTGCAGATGCCGATCAACATCATGGATGCGCACTTCCGTAGCTTCTCGCAACTGGTGGTGCCGGAAGCCGTACGTCAACAAGTCGGCGTACTCGGCATGAAGTGTTTTGGTGATGGAATCATCCTGAAGAGCGGAGCCGTCGAACCGATGGATTGCCTGCGCTACTCGCTGAATCTTCCCATCTCCGTGCTCATCACAGGAATCAATTCAAAGATGCTGCTCGACCAGGCGTTCGCCGCGGTCAAGTCGTTCCAGCCCATGGATGAAGCAGCGGTGGCCGAGCTCATCTCAAAAACAGAGCAGACTGCAATGAAGGGTAAGTACGAACTGTTCAAGACGACTGCACACTTCGATACCACGGCGCGCCATCCCGATTGGCTCGGCTCCGACAGCAAAGAGGTGCAAAAGCTTGCACCTCAGTTGCCGGGATGACATAGCTCCATAGCTTCAAAACGCGTTCTGAAATTCAAGCTCGCGCATCGCAAACCAGCGAGGGCTATTGCAGCGGCGTCGCGGTCACCACCACCTGCATGCTTCCTTTACTGTCAAGAGAATCTGAGGCAAAGACAACCGTTGCCTTCCCGATGGGGATCAGAACCGGCGCCTGCCATTTGTTCTGGCGAATCACCGGCTGGTGGAGGTTAGGGTCGCTTGTCGTCCCCACACTGCTTACTTCCGCAACCAGATCGAGTGACAACTGGCGGCCAAGTTCGTGCACATGGTGCGCATCAATGTTTACACCAACATCCTGGTATTGCCATTGCGTGTTAACGAGCGCCTGGTTGCTGCTAGATGAGGAAGATCCAGTGGTAACAGGGATTCTGGAGCCAGTCCGAATCGAAGTTCCTCGATCGTGAATATCGGTGCTCACCGTCGCCGCATAGGAGCGGCTGTTGGTGGGCTTCCCGTCTCCGCCCATCTCCTGCACAACAAAATCCAAATGGTAGAAGTGAGCCGGAGCCTCGGCAGCTTTCGCAGGCTCTGAAGCTTGCGGCGCATCCTGCGCAAAGGCAAAACGTCCGAAAGACGCCGTGAGTACGAGTGCGAAGAAAATCAACGTGATCTTGCGCATGGTTATCTCCTTAGTTGTTGCCCTCTGCGGGCACTTCGATAGGTGGAATACGAATGGCGGCGACATCGAGCGGCGCGTTGTCGTTCTTCTGCGCGTTTAGAACGGCCTGACGCTGTTTTTCCGGAACGTCGGTGGCGAAGGAATAGAGCGCCCGTTCCTCCGAAGTAAGCGGTTGAGGAGCCGGAAAGACGTCGAGCTTCGGAAGCGTGGCGGCTTTCGAGACTGCGCGGCCAGCACTAACCTGCGCACGAACGGCCGGTCTTCTCATCGCGGGAAT